>JAUMVH010000003.1:373-33790 GCA_030530245.1 Ruminococcus sp. | reverse complement strand
GCTACGTCCTGAGCGGCAAGGTGACACGAGGCTGTCAGGTGCGCGTTGTCCGCGACGGTATCATCATCGCCGACGACAAGATAGCGGGCCTCAAGCGCTTCAAGGACGACGCCAAGGAGGTAGCCGAGGGCTACGAGTGCGGTATCAGCCTTGAGAAGTTCAGCGACGTAAAGGAAGGCGATATCTTCGAGGCTTATACGGTCGAGGAGTACCGCGAGGACTGAGCAAAAACTCAGCATAAACACTGAGATATAGGGATATAACAAAATAAGCCGAGTATACCTCGGCGAGAGGAGGATCATTCAATGGACACAGAGAGAATGAGCAATGCGGATATGATCCAGTATTGCAACGAAGCACTGGCATGGGAGGATTTCGGACCGATAGATATCTTCTTTTTCGAGTCCGTAAAAAAGATCCTGCTCGGTCAGTGCAGCCCCATCGAGCAGGAGGAGGATTTCCCCAACGACCTCATGGGCGTTGAAAGACCGGTGCGAGATGTCGAGCTGGAGCCCGAATACCCCAAATTCGCGGACATCTACTACGAGGAGGGCGACGAGGAGCTCCCCGACTATACCAAGGTCGAGGCTGACGTTGAGGAGGCTAAGGAAGGCGAATATTTCGACGGCGAGGAAAAGCAGGAGGAAGAGCATTCCGAGACCGAGGACGGCGGCTTCACGGTAAATATCTGAGAGAGGTAAGCTATGCCTAATTTTAAGAACAGCCGCATGGCTGAGGACATCAAGCGCGAAATGACCGCTATCCTGCGCGAGCTGAAAGACCCGCGCATCGACAAGATGCTCACTATCGTGAGGGCTGACCTGTCGGGGGATATGTCGAGCTGCAAGATATATGTCTCGAGCCTTGACGGCATTGAGCGTACAAAGGAGTCGGTCGCGGGACTCAAAAGCGCGGCGGGCTTCATAAGAAGGGAGCTCTTCCACCGCCTCAAGATGAGAAAATCCCCCGAGCTTTCGTTCGTGGCGGATAACTCCATCGAGCGCAGTGCGGAGATAAGCAAAAAGCTCAGCGACCTTCTTGACTGACAGAGACCGAAAGAGGTGCATTTATGTATATTGGTTTCAGTGAGACAGAGACCTTCCTGCGCAACTGCAAGGACGCGGTCATCATCACTCACCAGAGTCCCGACGGCGACTGCATAGGAGCAGGCTTCGGACTCAAAGACATACTCGCGGAGCTCGGCATTCGCAGCCGCGTTGTGTGCAGCGACGAGTTCCCGTCACGCTATGACTTCATGACAAATGTGGGCGCGGGCGAGGACTTCGAGCCCCAGACCATCATCGCCGTCGATATCGCGGACGTGAAGCTCATGGGCAAGTATGCCGAGATATACGGCGATAAGGTGCAGCTTTGCATCGACCACCACGAGTCCAACAAGGACTACGCCGAGAAGACTCTCCTGCGCGAGAAAGCGACGGCGGCGTGCGAGATAATCTACGACCTCGGCAAGTATATGGGCGTGAACCTCACCAAGCACTGCGTGACGTGCCTGTATACGGGAATAGCCACGGATTCGGGCTGCTTCCGCTACGACTGCACGACTCCGCGCGCCCATGAGATAGCCGCGGAGATGAAGCGCAACTTCGGCAGCATCAACTTTGCGAGGATAAACCGCTATATGTTCGAGGTCAAGTCACTCGGACGAATGAAGCTCGAGGCTAAGGTCTCGGAGCTCATGGAGGAGCACCTCGGCGGCAAGCTCGCCATCGTGGCTGTGACTCAGGATATGATGAAGGAGCTGGGCATTGGTCCCGACGAGCTCGAGGGCTTTGCTCCGCTGACGATACAGCTCGAGAACACCGAGGTCGGCATACTTATGAGAGAGCGCGAGCCGAACGTGTTCAAGTGCTCGTTCCGCTCGGCTGACGCGGTGAACGTGTCGACTATATGCCAGACCATAGGCGGCGGCGGTCACGCGAAGGCTGCGGGCTGCACCGTCGAGGGCGAGCTCGGGGAAGTCAAGAAAATGCTGATAGAGACCGTGAGAAAGGCGCTCGGCTGATGAACGGCATAATATGCGTCAACAAGCCCGCGGGCTTTACGTCGTTCGACGTCGTTGCGAAGCTGAGAGGCATTCTGCGCGAGCGCAGGCTCGGGCACGGCGGCACCCTCGACCCCATGGCTACGGGAGTTCTGCCCGTTTTCGTGGGGACGGCGACGAAGGCGTGCGATATCATGCCCGACAACACCAAGAGCTACCGCGCGGGGTTCCGACTCGGCGAGACGACCGATACGCAGGACGTCACGGGGGAGGTGCTCTCCCGCTCGGATATGGCGGTCGGCGAGGACGCGCTGAGGGCGGTCATTCCCGAGTTCATCGGGGAGATAATGCAGCTCCCGCCCATGTATTCGGCGGTGCAGGTGAACGGTCAGCGGCTGTATGACCTCGCCCGCAAGGGTGTGGAGGTCGAGCGCGAGCCGCGGCGGATAGAGGTCTTCGACATTGAGCTCGTCAGCTACGACGAGGGGGCGCGCGAGGGAGTCCTCGACATCTCCTGCGGCAAGGGCACGTATATACGCACTATCATCAGCGATATCGGCGGGAAGCTCGGGTGCGGCGGGGTCATGACCTCGCTCGTGCGGACGAGCTCGGGCGGCTTTACGCTCGGCGACTGCTTCACCTTCGAGCAGATACAGCAGGCGCGCGACGAGGACAGGCTCGCGGAGCTGATACTCCCGATAGAGCACGTGTTCGCGAAGCTCCCGAGGCTGAGGCTGAACGAGGCGCAGACGAGAATGTACCGCAACGGCGTCAAGCTCGACATCACGCGCGTGCACGACATAAAGCAGGGCGTGGCGGACTACGCCGTCTACGGCAGCGACGGAGCCTTCATCGGTACCGCGCTCGCAGACTTTGATGGCGGTATACTGCGCGTCGCGAAGAATCTGGGGTGAGCTATGGAACGTAAAAAAACAGCGGTCGCACTCGGACTTTTCGACGGCGTGCACCTCGGACACAGGGCGGTGCTCAGGGCGGCGTGTGAGCAGCGTAAAAACGGGCTTATCCCGTCGGCTTTCACCTTTGAGCCGGGGAGCGTACTGCGCAAAGCAGGCGGTGCGTCGGGCTATATCTATGGACAGCGGGCGAAGATAAGGCTTTTGAACGAGTGCGGCATTGTACGGACTGATTTTCCGCCGTTTGATACAGTGTGCGGACTTTCGGGCGAGGAATTTGCGTCGCGCATACTTCACGAGCGCATGAACGCAGCCTATGTATGCTGCGGGAGCAATTTTCGCTTTGGCAGGGGAGCGTTGTGCGGAGTCGATGAGCTGCGCGAGCTCGGAAAGCGGTTCGGATTCTTTGTGAATATCGTTCCTGACGTTGAGCTCGGCGGCGAGACGGTCTCATCGAGCCGTATCAGGGAGCTCCTGCAAAGCGGCGATATACCTTCGGCGAACGAGCTTCTCGGCTTCAACTATTTCATAAATGCCACGGTGACTGACGGAAACCATATCGGCAGGAACATCGGCTTCCCGACAATAAATCAGCAGTTCGCGGAGGGACAGCTCGTGCCGAGATACGGCGTGTACCGCACCGTCACAAATGTTGTGGACGGTGTGATGCTGCCGTCGGTCACGAATGTGGGAGTAAAGCCAACTATAGATGGCGTCCGCAGACCGCTCGCAGAAACTCACATCATAGGCTACAGCGGCGACCTTTACGGCAAAAATGCAGATGTTTACTTCAAGAGCTTTATCCGTCCCGAGATGAAGTTCGGCTCGCTCGACGAGCTGAAAGCGCAGATAGCCGCGGACATCTTAAAATGTTCAAACTAAGTTCGCTTTGCTTTCACGGCACTATCACAAAGAGATATTATCCTTATTAATGGCGTTTCTTGCCTTCGGGCAGAACATATAAAAAATCAGGAGGGTATAACCAAATGATAGAGGTAAAAAACCTTACCAAGCGTTACGGCGACAAGCAAGCCGTAAACGATATCAGCTTCACGGTCGAAAAGGGCGAGATACTCGGCTTCCTCGGACCCAACGGAGCAGGAAAATCAACTACGATGAATATGCTTACGGGCTATATCTCGTCGACCTCGGGTCAGATACTCATCAACGGCGTCGACATTCTCGAGGACCCCATAAAGGCAAAGTCGAATATCGGCTATCTGCCCGAGATACCGCCCCTTTACGTCGATATGACGGTAGACGCCTACCTCGGCTTCATGTACGACCTCAAGAAGTGCAAGCTCCCGAGAAAGGCACACCTCAAGGAGATCTGCGACCTGTGCAAGATATCCAACGTCAGGGGCAGACTTATCCGCAACCTCTCGAAGGGCTACAAGCAGAGAGTCGGTCTCGCGCAGGCACTCATCAACAACCCGCCCGTGCTCATTCTCGACGAGCCTACGGTAGGTCTCGACCCGAATCAGATAATCGAGATACGTACCCTCATCAAGAAGCTCGGCAAGAACCACACCGTTATCCTCTCGTCGCACATACTCCCCGAGATACAGGCTGTATGCGACAGGATAATCATCATAAACAAGGGCGTTGTTGCGGCGGACGGCACTGCGGGCGACATCGCCGCCAAGATAACCAACGAGCACAAGATGACCCTCCGTATCGAGGGCTCTACACATACGGCTGAGGACAAGAAGGAGATAGTCGCGGCACTCAAGAAGCTCGACGGCATCAAGTACGTCCGCGCCGATATGGAGCGTGAAAAGGGCGTTTACGACTATGACGTCGAGGCAGAGGAAAAGACCGATATCCGCCGCGCCATCAATCAGCTCTGCCGCGATAAGGGCTGGAATATCCTTATGCTCCAGCTCTCAGACCTCACCCTCGAGGACATCTTCCTCAAGATAACGATGGGCGACATCATGCCCGGAGCCGAAAAGGCTGAAAAGCCCGCGGCTGAGAAGCCCAAGTTCGACCTCGACATCAGGGACGGCGAGCTCATCGCGACCGAGGTCGAGGAGGAGACAAAGGAAGCAACGGAAGAGAACCTTCCCGCAGATACGTCCTTTGCGGACGACGAAAATGAAGGAGGCGAGGAGTAATGGGGGCTATATACAGACGTGAAATGGGCGCTTTCTTTACTTCGGGCGTCGCATACGTGTTCCTGACGGTGTTCACACTGCTCTCGGGCATATTCTTTTTCTTCGGCGTTATCGGCTCGGGCACTACCGAGACCTCGCCGATGTTCAGCTCCATGTTCATCGTGGTGCTGTTCCTCATACCGATACTCACCATGAAGCTCCTCAGCGAGGAGAAGAAGAACCGCACAGATCAGGGACTCCTGACCGCGCCTATAGGGCTGTGGTCGATAGTCCTCGGCAAGTACTTCGCGGCTCTCACGCTCTACATCATCGCTGAGAGCGTCGTGTTCATCTACTCGCTGATACTCGCATACCTCGGCGACGTCGTATGGCCGTCGCTCCTCGGCAACTACTTCGCCATGCTGTTCCTCGGCGCGGCTTTCATCGCGATAGGACTCTTCATCTCGTCCCTCACCGAGAACCAGATGGCTTCCGCAGTTGCAAGTATGCTCGCACTCTTCGTGCTCTACCTCTTCGATTCGCTCGCATCGAACGTTTCGATAGACTTCATCAGAAAGATAATGCTTTCCTTCTCGTTCTATTCGAGATATCAGGAATTCACACGCGGCGTGTTTGACCTCACGAGCGTAGTATTCTTCATCAGCGTCGCCTTTATCTTCAACTTCCTGACGGTAAGGGTGCTCGACAGAAGACGCTGGGGTTAATTGAGAAAGGAAGGTGTCATTACAGATGAGCAAAAACAAAAAAGATGAGATAGAAAAGGTAAATGAGACCGCGGGCGAGGGAAGCCGCGATACCGCTCCCAAGAAGGGCGGCAGGGGCAGGAAGCTGAAATACGGCTCGATGTCGCTGGGAATCGTGGTAGTTGTTATCGCTATCGTGGTGCTCGCCAACCTCATGTGCGGGCTGCTCGTGAAGCGCTATCCCGTGAAGCTCGACCTCACGGGCGACAACAGATACGAGCTCTCGGACGAGTCTGTCGAGGCTCTCAAGAAGCTCGACAAGGACGTGGATATCGTGGTGACCTCTCCCGAGTCCGCATTCGAGTCGATGGCTGCTCAGTACAGGTCGATATACTACCAGTACTACGGGCAGAACGTTGAGGTCCCCTACACCATTATCCCCGAGATACTCGACAAGTACAGTATGTACGCCGAGGCAGGCAAGGGAAGCGTCAATGTCAAGTACGTCGACATCAACCGCGACCCCGACGTCATCGCCAAGTACAAGGCTAACTACAGCGGCGAGTTCGCCGAGCAGAGCATGATATTCGCCTGCGGAGACCGCGTAAAGGTGCTCGGCAGCAGCGACGTGCTCGCTATGGTGGCTCCGACAAAGACAAGTATGCAGACAGGCAACCTCGAAATGGCATTCAGCGGCGAGAGCGCGATAACCTCCGCTATCATGTCCGTTGCCGATTCCAAGCCGATAAGAGCCGCTGTCGTCAGCATGATGAACGGCAGTTCCGTAGTAGACCAGATAGGCGCGAGCATCGCCTACTCGACAGAGCAGTTCCTCGAAAAGAACGGCTATGACTGCACAGAGATAGACATCGCGACAGAAGAGCTCGGCGACAACTACGATATGCTCGTGCTGTGCTGCCCCGCATACGACTTCTCCGAGGACGTCATCTCCAAGATGAGCGACTTCCTCTACAACGGCGGCAATTACGAGAAGGATATGATATATATCCCGAGCCTCGACGCTCTCAACCTCCCAAATATCACCGAGTTCCTCGCGGACTGGAAGATACAGATAGACGAGAGCTATATCAAGGACGACAAGAACAGCGTCCAGATATCGGGTCAGCTCTACCCGACGGTAGTCGTAAGCGACACCGAGGAGGTGGGCTCTCTCCCGAACGATACCCTCCCGATAGTTGCTCCCTTCGGCAGAACTATCACCGTCGTGGGCAAGAACAACGAGACCGTTATCAAGGAGCTCTTCAAGTCCAACGACACATCGTATAAGTCTTCGCTCGCGGACGATACCGATTCGACCGAGAGAGCGGCGTACAACATCGTAGTAAAGGCAAGGAAGGAGACCTCTTCGGGTCTGAGCGTGTACGGAAGCGACCTCCTCGTTATAGGAAGCCCGTATATGCTCGACAGCACCATCATTTCGAGCACCAACACCTACAACAACGCCTCTGCGCTCCTGACCGTGATAAACGGTATGTCGGGCAAGGAGAACGGCGCTGTTATCCCCGAAAAGTCACTTCAGCAGAATAATATATCTCCCAAGGCGGGCGAGGTAAGGGCTATCGAGATAATCGTTATCCTCGTTATACCGTTCCTCATCGCCTGTGTAGGACTTGTTGTACTGTTAAGGAGAAAGAACCGATGAATAAAACTGCAAAGGGTCTGATAGCGCTGAGCGCTGTGATGGTACTGCTCGGAGGCGGCTATGCCGCTCTGAGGCTCACCGAGGACAAGGGCGGCGAGAGCGAGGGCTCTTCCTCGTCGTCAGAGTCGTCCGAGAGCGGAAAGCAGGTCATCATCATAAGCGATACGGCGCCCGACGGTCCCGATAATCCGAATCAGAGCTTTGAATACGGCGTCGTAAAGACAGTCGACGTCAAGAACCTCACCGACGAGCTCCATGTGGTGCAGAAGTCGAAGAATACGACGGAGGCGGGCTCTGCCTATACCACATACACCCTCGACGGCTATCAGGACGTGGCTATGGAGGACTCCATCATCGGCACGCTCGCGAATAACGCCAACGAGCTGACGAGCGAGGACGTCATCGCCGAGAACTGCACCGACCTCGCGAAGTACGGTCTCGACAGCCCGCAGATAACAGCGGATATCAAGTACGAGAGCGGCAAGGAGTACCGTATGCTCATAGGCGACGAGGCTCCCGCGGGAGACGCCTCCTATGTGATGATAGACGGCGTGGATACGGTGTATACCGTGAGAAATTCCGCGCTCGCCAACTACAGGAAGACGGCGTGGGACTTCGTGAATACCACCGTTCTCGCCTCTCCCGACGAGCTGCCTATTGTCAAGACTCTGAAAATAGAGCGCGGCGATATCGACTATGATATCGTGATAAAATATGACGAGAAGAGCGACGACTCGAACTATACGGGCGGTACGTCGTCCGCTCATGTGCTTGTCGAGCCGACTTCGGCTTATCTTGCGGTAGAGCGCTCGACTGCTATAACCACGGGTATGTTCGGGCTCAGCGCCAAGGGCATATACAGCGTACACTGCACCGAATCCGACATCGCGGAAGCGGGGCTGAAGGACCCGTTCTGCAGGGTGACTATGTCCTGCGACGACGGCAATGAGTACGTGCTCCTGCTGAGCGAGCAGTTCACCGACAGCGAGTACGGCAAGTGCTACTACGGTATGCTCGAGGGTGGCAACGTCATTTTCATCATCAGCGAGGACAAGGCTCAGTGGGCGACGGTAATGCCCGTTGACATCGCCTCGAAGATATTCATCGCGGCTTATGTATGGAACATCTCCGACCTCAGCGTCGAGTGCAGCTCGGGCGAGAAGGCTGAATTCAAGCTCGAGAAGAAGGACCCCGACGAGAAGAAGGACTCCTACAAGGCTGAGGATATCAATACCACCAAGAACGGCGAGAGCTTCGACAGCGAGCGCTTCCGTCAGTTCTACGGCTTCCTCATCAGCGGCAACGCGGAGAGCTTTGCGCTCGGCGAGGAGATTCCCGCGGGCGCGCCCATGGTAAAGCTCACGTATACCGATTCGTATACGGGCGAGACCACCACGCTCGAATTCTACGAGAAGACGGCGATGAGCGCACTCATTGTCGTGGACGGCGAGGCTAAGTTCAACGTTACGAAGTCGTTCGTCGAGACGCTGATACACAACGTTCAGATACTCGACACCGACGAGGAATTCACCACCACATGGAAATAATGCGTAATTATGGTATCGCCTGACGGCGATGTTCTGCAGGGGCGGCGTACCGCCTCCCGTGTCTGCGCAAGTACAATATATGAACGGAGGAAAACAAATGAGCGAGAAGTTTTTCACATATAAGGGTTACCCGCTCGTGAGGAACGGCAACCAGATATACTACGGCTATATGGCTGACCCGTACGTGATATGGATTCAGATACTCGGCACTGCCACCAACGAGCTCGGCGAGGAGGTCACCTCCAAGGTGAGAGTCGTGCAGATGGACACCAACGAGACTGACCCCATAAAGGCGTTCGTGAAGAATGCCGAGCGCGAGTGCGGACTCTACGAGGCTCTCGACATCGCGAAGGTATGGCTCGACAAGGCGCTCGCGTAAATAACGTGTGAATGCCGAAAATGATTTCACTTGTTTGATTAAATCAATTCGATTAAAAGCTGCTTAATTTAAGCAGCTTTTTTCTTTATCCGTGCAAAAACAGGGCGCCTGTTTGGTGAATACCACGATTTTTTATACTGTTTATAAATTCCTATTGAAATATTACCTTAACAGGACTATAATTAAAGCAGATTAAACGGGTCATTTAGGCAGGGACCCGTATTGGCAGCGGCGACACGCCGCAGGAGGGAAAACACATGAAAAAATTCTTAGGCAAGGTGCTGTCAGCCATTTCGGCGGCAGCAGTAACAGCGGCGGGTATGCCCTACATAGCTCCCGCACAGGCGGCGGACACGGCGTTCCCGTACACCATCGAGGGCGAGGATATGGAGGGCGCTGACCTCTGGACGTCCATCTACGAGAACAAGATAGACGGCTATTCGGGCAAGGGCTTCTGGTACCTCACGGCTTCGCCCGCTTCGTTCACGGTGACTGTTCCCGAGGACGCAATGTACCAGCTCACAGTCCGCGGAGCTCAGATACTCAGCGGCGAGGGCGGTGCACGTCAGCAGGCAGTCAAGGTAAACGGAGTGAAGTACACGATACAGGCGGGCTATTCCGCAGAGTGGCGCGATTACGACTTCGGCATGATACGCCTTAACAAGGGCGAGAACACCATCGAGTTCATCAACGAGTACGGCTATATGGCGATAGACACCGTAACCGTTTCCGAGGCGGTCTTCCCCGACCTCTCGCTCGCGACCGACGAGCTCTGCGACCCCGACGCCACCCCCGAGGCTAAGGCTGTGATGAAGTACCTGCACAGCGTCTACGGCACCAATATCCTTTCGGGTCAGCAGCAGATATACGGCGGCGGCAATCAGGTGCAGACCTCTATCCGCTACGACGCGAACGCCGACAAGTGCACCGACGAGAGCGGCACCGTCTACGAGATAGACAAGGACAGCTACGACGAGGACGAGCAGGGCAACAAGTTCCCGTGGCACTGCACGGGTCCTGACGGACAGGTCTACACCTACAGCACGCAGAACCGCAACTACACCTACAACAACTACGACCTCGACGTCGACCTCGTATATGAGCTCACGGGCAAATACCCCGCGATACAGGGCTTCGACTTCGGAAGCTACTGCCCGTGCTATGCGTGGGACGACGGCGTCGCGGGACGTATGATAGAGTGGACGAACGAGAAGGGCGGCATATGTACAGCTTCGTGGCACGTGAATGTGCCCACCACGCTCGCGGACTATACCCTCGGCGAGCCGCTCGACTTCTCCAAGACCACATACAGCGAAAAGACCGACTTCAAGACCGCCAACTGCATGGTCGAGGGCACGGTCGAGTACGAGTATTTCCAGCTCTGTATGAAGAACCTCGCGGCGGAGCTCAAGAAGCTTCAGGACGCGGGAGTTCCCGTTATCTTCCGCCCCTTCCACGAGGCTGAGGGCAACCCCAGCCATACCGACGACCCCATTGACGGCTCGGGAGCGTGGTTCTGGTGGGCTAAGGAGGGCGCCGTGGTCTACAAGCAGATATGGGCGCTCTTACAGGATACCCTCGAGAACGAGTACGGTCTGCACAACCTCATCTGGGAGCAGAACCTCTACGCTTGGTCGGACGCTTCCGCTGAGTGGTACTCGGGCGACGACAGGGTCGACATCGTTGCCTACGATAAGTACAACACCCAGTACAACCGCCACGACGGCAAGACCTCGGGTCCCAACCTCGACGCCGAGGCAGGCATATTCTACAAGATACACGGCTACGTAAAGGGCAATAAGATGGTGGCTATGGCTGAGAACGACTCCGTTCCCTCGATGACCAATATGCAGGTCGAGCACGCGGCGTGGCTCTACTTCTGCCCGTGGTACGACTCGCAGCAGGCTTACTTCGTAAGCGGCGACAACTATCAGGACCACGACGAGTTCAAGGCTCTCTACAACAGCGACTACTGCATCACGCTCGATGAGCTCCCCGATGACCTGTTCAGCGGCGGCACGGCTCCTGCGGGCTCGACTGCGACAACAAAGGCGACGACTACCGCCGAGACTATGCTGACCACGACCACTACCGCGGCGGGTACAGGCACAACTCCCGCGGCTGAGGTGACACTCATCGGCGACGCCAATGTCGACAAGAAGGTGACGGTCGCGGACGCGGTGGCTATTCTCCAGTCCATCGCCAACAAGGACAAGTACGCCCTCACTCCCACGGGAGCGGCTAACGCGGACTGCTGCGACACGGGCGACGGCGTTACGGCAAGGGACGCCCTCGCGATACAGCGCCTCGACGCAAAGGCGATAGACAGCCTCCCCGATACAACCAAATAAGCGGGGAGCCCCCGCGGGCGATTCGCGGGGACGCTTGTAAACGCGCTCACAACAAAATAAGGCAAGTTTATTGTCGCGGTTCTAACAATCGCGGAGATGGACAGCCTCCCCGATACAACCAAATAACACAGAAAGCGGACTGTAATGGTCCGCTTTTCTTATTCAAGGTGTACAGCCAGACACATTAGGCCTTAGGTTCTTTAGTTCTTTAGTTCTTGACTTTGCACTGTAAAGCGGTGAAGCGAATTTGTGCTTAACAGGTCGCCTGCAATATGTGAGCTCAGAAGTTGGGGCAACGTTCCGCCAATATACCGACAAAACACCTGACACTAACTGTAGGGGCGGGCGCCCTCGACCGTCCGCAGGCAACTGTAAATTTGCGTTCAACCGCTTGTAGGGGCGCCCTTTGGGCGTCCGCATAATCCGAATACAGTCGTGGTTACGTAATCAACGGACCGCCAAAGGCGGCCCCTACATTCATTTGCACTTCACCACTTTATAGCACAAGGTCAAGAACTAAAGAACTAATGCGCGGACACCCGCTTGCTATTTTTTTGCACTTGTGGTATAATGGTATATTGGCGGAAAATGTTCGGGGAGGTATTGCAGATTGAACGATAACACCGTTACTATTAACGAAATAAAGCGCCTTCTCGGCGACAGACCACGTCTTGCGTACGTGAGGAGCTTCGGCTGCCAGCTGAATGTCTCGGACGGCGAGAAGCTAAAGGGGCTGCTCAGAAGAATGGGGTACGGCTTCACCGAGGACGAGGCGCGCGCCGACCTCATCATACTCAACACCTGCGCCGTGCGCGAAAACGCCGAGGACAGGGTCTTCGGCATAGTCGGGAGCATGAAGAAGCTCAAGGAGCTCCGCCCCGACCTCATCATCGGTATCGCGGGCTGTATGACCGCGCAGAGCCACGTCGCGGAAAGGATAAAGAGGTCCTACCCGCAGGTCGACTTCGTGCTCGGTACGTCGGCGATAAACGGACTGCCGAGGCTGCTGCTGGACTGCCTGAACGGGGCGAGGTTCTCGGCTGATATCGCCGAGTACGACGACTTCTCCGCGCAGACCGAGCAGGTGCGCGAGAGCAGCTTCAAAGCCTCCGTGCCGATAATGTTCGGGTGCAATAACTTCTGCACCTACTGCATAGTGCCCTACGTCCGCGGCAGAGAGCGCAGCCGCCGTCCCGAGGACATCATTTCCGAGGTCGAGGAGCTCGTGCGGGACGGCTACAAGGAGATAATGCTGCTCGGTCAGAACGTCAACTCCTACGGAAATGACCTCGGCGGCGAGATGAGCTTCCCGCAGCTTTTAAGGCGGCTGAACGCGATAGAGGGCGACTTCTGGATACGCTTCATGTCCTCGCACCCCAAGGACGCCTCCGCGGAGCTGATAGACGCGATATTCGGCTGCGAGAAGGTCGCGGGGCACCTCCACCTGCCCGTGCAGAGCGGCAGCGACGATGTGCTCCGCCGCATGAACAGGCGCTACACGGCGGAGAGGTACCTCTCCATAGTCGACGAGATACGCCGCCGCGACCCCGATTTCTCGCTGACGACGGACATAATAGTCGGTTTCCCCGACGAAACAAACGAGGATTTCGAGGCAACTCTTGCTATAATGGAGAGGGTGCGCTACGACAACATCTACTCCTTCATCTACTCGAAGCGGACAGGCACCAAGGCGGCGGAAATGCCCGACGGCGTGTCCGAGGAGGAGAAGGGGGCGCGTATGCGGCGGCTGCTGGAGCTCCAGCGGGAGATATCCACCGAGCACTACAGGCGCTTCATCGGCAGGAAAATGCGCGTGCTCGTGGACGACGTCTCGAAGAAGCGCGAGGGCTATGTCTCGGGCAAGAGCAGCGAGTTCATCATAGTCGAGCTCGAGGGTGACAGCTCGCTCATTGGGCAGTTCGTTGACGTCGAGATAACCGAAGCCATGAACTGGGCTGTGCGCGGGCACATTGTCAATTCGTACTGCGTAATTATGGTTTTGCCTGACGGCGATGGTTCGTAGGGGCGGATATGCCGCGAACCACATGACACGATTCGTAGGGGCGCACCCGCGTGTGCGTCCGCAGCCGCCGCACGATATTTCGGGCGGACACATGGGTCCGCCCCTACGGGATATGTTGTAGGGGACGGCGTCCCCGACGTCCCGTAACCGATATAAAGGAGGAAATAATATGAAAAAACTGATAGCACTATCTTGCCTTACGGCACTTATGCTCGCGGGCTGCGGAGTCGACGAGCCCGCGGAGTCCATAAGCAAGCCCGACCCTGTGCGCGTGCCCACTACTGAGGCGGCCACAGAGCCCGAGACCGAGGCTCCCACCACGGCTGCGACCACGAGGAAGACCAAGCCCGCGACTACCAAGGCGACGACAACTACTGCCGCGACGACTGCGACCGCTGCCACGACCACTACAGCGGGCGGCACGGCTTCCTTTGCGGACAGAATGAACGCCTATCCCGACCTCTATGCGGCGGAGGTACGGCGCGTATGGGACGATATCTACGACAAAAACGACGGCGTGGTCAGCATAGACTACGCGACGTATGACCTCGACGCCGACGGCATTCCCGAGCTCATGTTCAAGTTCGGCACCTGCGAGGCTGACTATATGGTGAACGTGTACACGGTAGACGGCGACGCCAAGCTCAAAACTATCGGCGAGCTCAGCGGCAGCCACGTAAGCTTCGCCAAGGACTACGACACGGGTGAGTTCGTGCTCGCGGGCGGACATATGGGCTACGGCGGAATGCGGTGGCTGACCATGGAGAATGACCTCATCAAGGAGGTCAGGAGCGACTCGTTCGAGTTCAGGGACAGCGACGACTTCGAGGCGAGAATGATGGACGAGGGCGTGTATTACCTCGACTATATCCACGCCTACAGCTTCGATAAGGAGAGCGAGCCGAAGTCCTACGTTATGTACGCATACAGCGAGTACGAGGAACTCGACGGGCTCTACATCGACTTCGGCTACGGCTGGGCGTCGCACTGAGCCGCATCACGATAACGGAGGGACAGCAATGGATACAGCGAGGCGGCTCGCGGCTCTGCTGTGCGGAGCGGCAATGCTCACGGGCTGTGCGGAGAGCTCCCGCGAGAGCGAGGGTGCGGTCGGCGAGGTCGTGACCTCTGCGGCTGCGACGACGACGGCTGTGACAACGGCTGCGGCTGAGACAACAACAGCGGCGACAACTGCGGCAGCTTCCGAGCCCGCGACCGAAGCTCCCCGCGTGCCTATGACGGAGCTCATCGCAGAGGGCGCAGGGGACTTCACATCGGGCATTTACCCCGTCGTGCTCGGAGACGCCGATAAGCCGTACGTGACCGCTAATGTGTTCGATACGGAGCAGTACTCCGACTCGAACGCGACGGGATACCTGCTTGCGGACGCCCTCTACAGCTGCTCGGATGGCGGCGCTGAGCTTGTGACAAAGGGCAGGCTCCATGTCATCGGCGAGCACGAGGGGACGTTTTTCTATACGGGCTATCACGCGGGAGAATATGGCTTTATACGCGGCGGAAATGCCGAGCCGACGGATATCCCCCGCAGCGGAAAGCTCGATATGCCCCTGTGCGTGGGAGACAGCGTATATATGCGCTATGACGGCTACACGGGTACGGACGTATACAGGATAGACTACCTCGGAGCGGCGGAGAAGCTGTGCACTCTCCCCGAGATAAACAAGCTGACCGACTGGTGCATAGAGGGCGACAGGATATATTTCTCCTCCTACAATTGGGAGCTCCCGAAGAGCACCGCCTATAAGTACGGCTGGTACGATATGGCGGCGGGCGAGTGTAAGACCTTCCCCAATGGCGGAGTCGGCGAGATATGCGGCGGGTATATGTACTACAGCGAGGACTTCGCCGATAGCCGCGGCGTGGAGCACGGTATCTTCCGCGTGCCGAAAAACGGCGGCGAGCCCGAATACATCTGTGACGGCGAATACTTTCTCGGTATCTTCGGCGGAGATGTGCTCTATACCGTCGGGCACACCTATTCCGACCTGTCCTTTGCGCTTCAGTCGACAGATAAGCTCGGCAGGATATACCGCATAGGTCACGGCACGGAGGGAGTTTTCTTTGACGCGGATGAGTATTACGGAGCGGAAAAAAGCTTCGCTCTGACGAGCACGCAGGTGCTTGACGGGCGGCTTTTCGTCCGCCTGACCGACTCGGACATGGGCGTGCACATTCTCGAGCTCGACACGGATGGAAATGTGGTAAACACGGTGTTTGAGTATGAGCCTCCCGCGGAGGTCAAAAGCACCTACAAGGTGCTGAAAGCATGAAAAGGAGTAATTGAAATGGATATAATCGAAATGACAAGGGAGCTCGGCAGGGCTCTTCAGACCGACGACCGCTACATCGCGTATATGCTCGCGAAGCAGGTCAACGACGAGGACAAGGAGCTTCAGGAGCAGATAGACAGCTTCGAGAAGATGCGCTACGACCTGAGCATGGAGCTCACCAAGGAGAACAAGGACACCGATAAGGTGAAGGAGCTCGACGAGAACATCAAGTCCACGTACAACAAGATAATGTCGAACAAGAACATGATAGTGTTCACGGCGGCGCAGAAGTCGCTGGAGGCTCTTGTCGGCAATATGCAGCAGATAATCACCATGTCCGCAAACGGCGAAGACCCCGCTACCTGCGAGCCCTCGTCGGGCTGTACGGGTTCATGCGCTACTTGTGGAGGTTGTCACTGAGCGCGGTGTCAGCAAACACACCGACAAACCAACGGCTACATTCTGTAGGGGGCGATGCCCACATCGCCCCGCCAATACACCGACAAA
Organism: Ruminococcus sp.; assembly: GCA_030530245.1. Taxonomy (GTDB): domain Bacteria; phylum Bacillota; class Clostridia; order Oscillospirales; family Ruminococcaceae; genus Ruminococcus. Next base: position 17,313 of record JAUMVH010000003.1, on the reverse strand, counting down.
CCACCTGACACGAACTGTAGGGGCGCCCTTTGGGCGTCCGCAGTTAACAGACATACGGCAAACGGACGCGCAATGCGCGTCCCTACACGATGTCGATTCAATTGTAGGGGCGGATATTATCCGCCCGCCAATACACCGAAAAACCGACGGAAGCCGATTGTAGGGGGCGATGCCCACATCGCCCCGCCAACACACCGACAAACCACCTGACACGAACTGTAGGGGCGCCCTTGGGGCGTCCGCAGTCAACAGACATACGGCAAACGGACGCGCAATGCGCGTCCGCAAAATCCGAATACAGTCACAGTTACGTAATTGGAGGACCGCCAAAGGCGGCCCCTACAAGATGTATTAACCAACGAAAAATCCACGATAAGGAGAAATGATAATGGATATCGACAGAAGCAAGATATCGCCGATGATGCAGCAGTATTTCGAGGTCAAGGACAAGTACCCCGACTGTGTGCTGTTCTTTCGGCTCGGCGACTTCTACGAGATGTTCTTCGACGACGCGATAACGGTCTCGAAGGCACTCGAGCTGACCCTAACGGGCAGGGACTGCGGTCTCGAGGAGCGCGCTCCCATGTGCGGTATCCCTTACCATGCCGCGGATATGTACATCAAGCGGCTCATTGATATGGGGTTCAGGGTGGCGGTGTGCGAGCAGCTCACCGACCCCGCCGAGACGAAGGGCATAGTCGTCCGCGACGTTATCCGCGTAGTGACGCCCGGTACGCTCACGGAGTCCGATATGCTCGACGACGGCTCCAACAACTACCTTTGCAGCATATACTACGACGCGGAGAACAAGACCTGTGGCGTAGCCTCCGCCGATATATCGACGGGCGAGGCGGCTCTCTGCGTGTTTGAGGGCAAGGATATGGAAGCCGAGGTCATCAACGAGCTCTCGCGCTGCCGTCCCGCGGAGATGATATTCCCCGAGAACTTCCTCTCGATGAAGACGGTCGCGGAATTCGTGAAGATACGGCTCGAGTGCGCGGTGACTCTGCGCGACACGGTGTGCTTCCGCACGCCCGAGAGGGTTGACTACGTCAAGCAGCTCTTCGGCGTGAAGTCGATGCCTGAGCTCGGCATATCCGAGGACGGCGCGGACTGCTGCGCTGTCTGTGGGCTGTTTGACTACATACGCGAGACGCAGAAGACGACCGTTTCACGCTTCACCTCGATACAGCTCATGCAGGGCGACGCCTTCATGGGGCTCGACCTCAACGCACGGCGCAACCTCGAGCTCACCGAGACCATGCGCAGCAAGGAGAAGAAGGGCTCGCTGATGTGGGTGCTCGACTCGACGAAGACCTCGATGGGACGGCGTATGCTGCGCAGCTGGATAGAGCAGCCGCTGAAGAGTCCCGCGCGCATAATCGAGCGCCTTGACGCGGTGGAGGCTCTGTACCGCAGGAGCGTGTCGCTCGCGGATATGCAGGCTCTGCTTGAGCGCGTGTACGACCTCGAGCGCCTGATGACGAAGGTGATGTACAAGTCGGCGACTCCGCGCGACCTCAAGTCCCTTTCCGCGACGGCAATGCAGCTCCCCGCACTGAAAAGGGAGCTTGCAGGGTTGAGCAGCTCGAAGCTGCTCGCGCGGCTCGATTCCGAGATATCCACCCTCGACGAGATAGTGAAGCTCGTGGAGAACGCGATAATGGAGGAGCCGCCCATTTCCGTCAAGGACGGCGGCGTCATAAAGGACGGCTTCAACGAGGAGCTCGACTCGCTCCGCCACATAATGAACCACGGCAAGGACATCATCGCCGAGATAGAGCAGCGCGAGAAGGAGTCCACGGGCATAAAGAACCTGAAAATAGGCTATAACCGCGTGTTCGGCTACTATCTCGAGGTGACGCGCTCGTACTACGAGCTCATTCCCGAGGGCTGGATACGCAAGCAGACCCTCGCCAACGCCGAGCGCTTCATCACCGAGGAGCTAAAGAACGCGGAAAACTCCATTCTCGGCGCAAAGGACAAGGCGCTCCAGCTCGAGGCGGACATCTTCGCAGAGGTGCGAGACTTCCTCGCGACGCGGCTCGAGCCCGTGCAGAAGACGGCTTCGGCGGTCGCGGCGGCGGACGTGCTCTGCTCTTTCGCGGACGTAGCCCTGCGCAACAACTACGTAAAGCCCGACATCGCGATAGACGGCTCCATCGACATCAAGGCAGGACGCCACCCCGTGGTGGAGCTCATGCTCGAGGGCGAGATGTTCGTCCCGAACGATGTATACATCGACAAGAAAGCCGACCGTATGGAGATAATCACGGGTCCGAATATGTCGGGTAAATCAACGTATATGCGGCAGACTGCCCTCATCGTGCTGATGGCGCAGATAGGCAGCTTCGTGCCCGCCGACTCCGCGAAGATATCGGTCGTTGACAAGATCTTCACCCGTGTGGGAGCCTCCGACGACCTCACCGCGGGACAGTCCACGTTCATGGTCGAGATGAGCGAGGTGTCGGATATACTGAAAAATGCCACGCCCGACAGCCTTGTCATACTCGACGAAGTCGGCAGAGGCACGTCCACCTTCGACGGCGTGAGCATAGCACGTGCGGTCGCGGAGCACATCTGCACCTCGAAGAAGCTCGGCTGCAAGACCATGTTCGCGACCCATTACCACGAGCTCATCGGGCTCGAGAACGAGCTCGAGGGCGTGAAGAACTACAGCATAGCCGTCAACAAGCACGGCGGCACGATACGCTTCCTGCGCAAGATAGTGCGCGGCGGAGTCGACGAGAGCTACGGCGTGGACGTGGCGAAGCTGGCGGGACTGCCGGGCAAGGTGGTCACGAGGGCGAAGGAGCTCCTCGAGGAGATGGAGCAGGCGCACGCCTCCGAGAGGGCGGGCGTGGTGCGCGACGACGGCGGACAGATAAGCTTCGGCAGCCTCGGGCGCGAGGCGGCGCTCGATATGCTGTCGCGCACCAACATCGACGAGCTCTCCGACGAGGAGTGCCGCAGCCTGCTGAAGGATATGATAAGCTGTATCGAGAGCTGAACAGCTTGTAGGGGGCGATGCCTATATCGCCCCGTCAACCTTTGTAAAATATCGCGGGCTGATGTGGGTATCAGCCCCTACAACTGATTTTTCTTACCCAATATGCGAAAGGAGAAAGCAATGCCGCATATAAACGTACTGAGCAAGGAGATATCCGAGCTCATAGCCGCGGGCGAGGTCATCGAGCGGCCCGCCTCCGTCATCAAGGAGCTCGTGGAAAATTCCATAGACTCGGGGGCGACCCATATCACCGTCGAGGTAAAAAACGGCGGCACCACGTATATGCGCGTCACCGACGACGGCTGCGGCATGGCGTTCGAGGACGTGCCGACGGCTTTTCTCCGCCATGCGACGAGCAAGATAGTTACAAAAACCGACCTTGACGATATCCGCACCCTCGGCTTCCGCGGTGAGGCGCTCGCCTCCGTGTCGGCTGTGGCGAGGGTGGAGGTCATGACCAAGCGCCGCGAGGACGAGTACGGCACGCTCTACACCATCGACGGAAGCGTGGAGCAGTCACACGAGAGGAGCGGCTGTCCCGACGGCACTACCATAATCATACGTGACCTGTTCTACAATGTTCCCGCGCGTGCGAAGTTCATGAAGAAGGACGTCACCGAGGCTAACGCTATCAGCAATATAATGCAAAAAATCACGCTCTCGCACCCCTCCGTCGCCTTCAAGCTCATTCGCGACAACCGCATGGAGTTCAACTCCGCGGGCGACGGCGAGCTGTTTTCGGCGGTCTATGCCGTGTACGGGCGCGATTTCGCGCGCGACCTCATTCCCTGCGACTACGAGTACCACGACATACACGTCAGCGGTTACGTGATAAAGCCGCTCTACTCCCGCAATAACAGGGCGCTGCAGAACTTCTTCGTCAACGGCAGATACGTGCGCTCGCGGCTGTGCTCGGCGGCGCTCGAGAACGCCTACTCGAATATGATAATGACGGGAAAATTCCCCGCCTGCGTGATGATGATAGACCTCGCGCCCTCCGCGATGGACGTCAATATCCACCCCGCAAAGGCGGAGGTGCGCTTCACCGACGAGCGGAGCGTGTCCGACGCGATATATTTCGGCGTGAAGAACGCGCTCATGAACGACGGGCTCATCTACGAGTTCGAGCTCAAGCCGCGCACCGACTGGACAGCGCCGCCTCCCGAGGAGCCGCCCGTCCAGCAGCAGATGATGTTCACGCCCGTGGAGGAGATAGCGAAAAAGGAGCAGGAGCTTGCCGCTCCCAAGCCTGTGAAGGCTCCTGAAAAGCCCGTATTTACGACGCCTGTCAGGGTCGAGAGCGACGGGGCGGAGGTAGTGGGGATACGCCCGTTCGAGCACTTCGGCGAGAGCGGAGTCACCGCCGCCAAGTCCGAGCCCAAGCCCATAGCTCCCGCGGCGGAGCCTGCTGCGGCTCCCGAGCCCGAGAAAAAGCCCGACACTCCCGTCGAGGGCTTCAAGTACATCAGCAGCAGCTCGTTCGAGGCGCCCGCTGCCGCTCCCGAGCCCGAGGATAAGCCCGAGCCCGTCGACGCGCTGCACGAGGAGTTCCCGAACATCAAGGTCATAGGCGAGGCTTTCGGGCTCTACGTCATCTGCGAGAGCGGCGGCAAAATGATAATGATAGACAAGCACGCCGCCCACGAGCGCATAATCTTCGAGCGCTTGCGCAGCCGCAACTGCCGCCAGTTCAGCCAGAGCCTGCTCACGGGCATAAAGGTGCTGCTCACGGCGGAGGAGATAGACGCGATGGAGGGGGAGCAGGAGCTCCTCGCCGACCTCGGCTTCACGTTCGATTTCTCGCAGTGCCCGTGCGTCGTCGCGACGGCTGTTCCCACGTTCATCATGGACGCCGACATCGAGGACATCATCTGCGAGGTCGCGAACAATCTGCGCCTGCACAAGGTGAACCCGCAGTCGGGACTGCTCGACGATATGCTCCACACAGTCGCCTGCAAATCGGCGATAAAGGCGAACGACAAGAACTCCCCCGAGGAGCTGCAAGCGCTCGCGGAGCAGGTCTGCTACAACGAGAATATCCGCCACTGTCCGCACGGACGCCCCGTGATGTTCACGATGACCAAGTACAACATCGACCACCAGTTCAGGAGGACTTGACAATTGTCGCCGCATATGAATTGCGATCGCTGCCCGCCGAAAGCAGACTTTGCCGTTTGTACAGAGTGAGCGAGCTTGCGAGCGGCAACGAAATTCGGGTTCAAAGGGACTGCGTCCCTTTGCGGGGTCTGGGGCGGCGCCCCGGCGGATTCCAAAGGCAGAGCCTTTGGCGGGTCAAGGGCAGAGCCCTTGCGATTGATGATAACGGGTTTAAGGGCGGATGATATCCGCCCCTACATTTATCGGAGGTGATACTATGGAAAACAAGCCCTTTGTGCTCGCGGTCGTGGGACCGACGGCTTCGGGCAAGACGCGGCTCGGCGTCGAGCTCGCCAAGGAATACGGCGGAGAGGTCATTTCCGCCGACTCCATGCAGATATACAAGGGCATGGACATCGCCTCCGCAAAGCCTACAGAGGCGGAAATGCAGGGCGTCCCGCACCACCTCATCGGCGTCGTCGACCGCGATACGCCCTTTTCGGCGGCGGACTACGTGAAAATGGCACGCGAGGTCATCGCGGACGTCCTCGGCAGGGGAAAGCTCCCGATAATCGTCGGCGGGACGGGGCTGTACGTCGACTCGCTCCTCAACAACGTGCAATTCTCGGAGATGAAGAGCGACCCCGCCTACCGCGAGAGCCTGTACGAGCTCGCCCGCACGCAGGGCAACGAGGCGCTCTACGCGGAGCTCGCCGCGGCTGACCCCCTCGCGGCGGAGTCCATACACATGAACAACACCGTCCGCGTGGTGCGGGCTCTCGAGGTCATACACCTAACGGGACGGCGCTTCAGCGAGCTCAAGGAGGAGAGCATAGCCGAGGAAAGCCCCTACGATCCGCTGATACTCGGGCTCAACGCCGCGGACAGGGCTGTGCTGTACGAGCGGATAAACGCCCGCGTGGACGCCATGGTGCGGGCGGGGCTCATCGAGGAGGCGCGCGCGGTCTACGCCGAGGGCAACCTCCGCACAGCCGCCAACGCCATAGGCTACAAGGAGCTGATACCCTTCTTCGAGGGGGAGATGAGCCTTGACGACTGCATAGACAAGATAAAGCAGGAGACCCGCCGCTACGCGAAAAGACAGCTCACGTGGTTTAGAAGAAATGAACGTATCAGGTGGATTATTACCGACGATTTTAGTAAAAAATATGAAATTTTGGAAAATTCCAAAAAAGCTATAGCAAATTACGGCAGAGTGTGATATAATGTATTGTGTGTATTTTTATCCTTATGGGATAGGTATGCCCTCACGCGGAAAGCACCGCGCTTCCGACAGGTGAGAAAATCATAAAGGAATGGAGAATGTGTATGAACAAAACGATCAATTTACAGGATGTTTTCCTCAACCAGTGCAGAAAGGAAAAGATCGTCGTTACCATTATCCTCACAAACGGCTTCCAGTTCAAGGGAATGGTAAGAGGATTCGACAGCTACGTCGCTATTTTTGACTGCGACGGCAAGCAGCAGCTCGTATACAAGCACGCTATCTCAACAATAATCCCCGCAAGACCCGTTTCTATCCTCGATACTTCCGACAAGAGCGAATGAGCGGTGAGCGTGAATGAATACGAATAAGTCAGACAGCAGCATTGTCTCGAAGATACTGAGGAACGGCGTCCTCATACTGCTTCTGATAATATTTATCAGTATCGTTTACAATTTCCGCAACAGACAGGAGAAAACTGCCGTGGCTCTAATGAGCGACGCTGTAGCATCAAAGGAGCTCAGCGGCGTCTTCATCAGGAGCGAGGAGGTGCGCCTCTACAGCGGCAACGGTATCATCAGCTATAACGTCGCCGACGGCGGCAAGCTCGGCAACGGCACCGTCATCGCCGAGGTCTACCCTGACGACAAGCAGATAGGCAGGAACAGAGAGATAGCAAAGCTCACCAAGGAGCTCGATATACTCAAGAAGATACAGAACCCGGGTACTATCGAGTCGGCACAGCCCTCCACCCTCTCCGAAAGCATCGAGGAGAGCTACAGGAGCCTCATATACAGCCGCGATATGCGCGACTATGAGACCCTGAAAAAGAATATGGAGGACCTGCTCGTCGATATGAGTACATATCAGATAATAACCAAGCAGGTAAGCGGCTTCAATCAGCAGATAACAGATATCAACGCGGAGCTCGCTCTGCTCAAATCGGAGTCCACCAAGCCCACGGAGACCATAAAGTCCCCGCGCTCGGCTTATTTCGTAAGCTACAGCGACGGCTATGAGAAGGAGCTCACCCCCGATAAGCTGGACAAGCTCACCGTTGCGGAGCTTAATAGTATCGTCGACCGCAAGACCGATGACCCGCAGGTGGTCGGCAAGCTCATCGACGGCTACGGCTGGTACCTCGCAGGCGTTATCGACAACTCCCGCAAGGAGTACGCGATAGGCAGCAGTGTGAGCCTCAGATTCGATTCCTCCGCTGATACGTTCAGCGCTGTGATAAAGGACGTGAGAGACGAGGGCGACGCCGCCAAGAGTATCATCATACTCGAGTGCGACCAGTTTAACTACGACCTCGTGAAGCACCGCGTCGAGAAGTGCGAGATAATCAAGGGCGAGTACCACGGACTGAAAGTCCCGCGCGAATCCATCAGATTCGCGGACGTGACCGAGGCTGATACCTCGGCTCCCGCCGACGGCACCGAGCCCGCTACCACTACCGTCAACTACAAGGGCGTCTACATAATGAAGGGCGAACAGGTGACCTTCAAGAAGATAGACGTCATCTATGAGGGAAGCGATTACGTGCTCTCGAAGGTGCATGAAGAGGACTCATCGTATCTGTCTCTGTACGACGATATCCTGATAGAAGGAGTTGACGCAGATGACTGACGCTTTCAGCTATGTGAACGATAACCTCGCCGCTATACGCGAAAATATCGCGGAGGCGGCTGATAAATGCGGAAGAAAGGCAGAGGATATACGCATCATGGCGGTCACCAAGACCGTCGCTCCCGAGATAGTCAACCGTGCGGTAGAGCTCGGCGTGACGCTCCTCGGCGAGAACAGGGTGCAGGAGTTCCTCTCCAAGCAGGACGCATATGACAAATCTGCGGAGGTGCACTTTATCGGGCACCTTCAGACAAACAAGGTCAAATACATGATCGGGCCCATGACTATGATACAGTCCGTCGACAGCGTAAAGCTCGCGGCGGAAATAAACAGGCTCGCGATTGCACATAATAAGACAATGGACATACTCTGCGAGGTCAACATCGGCGGGGAGGAGTCCAAGAGCGGTATTGCTCCCGACTCGCTCGCGGAGCTCCTCGAGGCTGCGGCTTCGATGGAGAACGTGAGAGTGCGCGGACTTATGACGATACCGCCGCCTGCCTCGGGGGATATCTTCCTCGGACGCATGGAGGAGCTCTTCCATAAGATGAAGGACTCGTCGGGTATCGGCATGGACGTGCTCTCAATGGGCATGACCCACGACTACGCCGACGCCGTAAGACACGGCTCGACACTCGTGCGTATCGGCACGGGACTTTTCGGGGCGAGGGACTACTCGAAGAAGTGACCTCCCCGAGCAAACGTTCAGAACCGCCGACGGCGGAAATGATAGACCACGGCATTACAGCTTCCGCGTCCCACCGCATGGAGCGCGGCTGTCACAGAAATATATAACAATATGCGGAGAATGGAGTAAATTATGAAACTGTTCGAGAATATCAAGGACTTCTTTTTTGCTGCCGAGGACGAGGACGGCGATTTCGCTGATACTCCCCTCCATGCCGACCCCAGAGCCGAGCGCGCAGCTGCCGCTATCGAGCACGAGGAGGCTGTAGCCGCAGCATCGTCTGAGGGCGGAAGCTTCTCAGGCGGAAGAAGGAACAAGGTAGTCAATATCCAGACCACCGCACAGCTTCAGGTAGTCCTCGTAAAGCCCTCGGCTTTCACGGACGCAAAGCAGATCGCCGACCACCTCATCGCTAAGAAGACGGTAGTCCTCAACCTCGAGACCGCTTCTCCCGAGAACAAGAGAAGGATAATCGACTTCCTCGTGGGCGTTGCCTACGCTAACGGCGGAAGCCTCAAGCCCGTCGCCAACCTCACATACATCATCACGCCCTACAATGTCGGCTTCATCGGCGAGGACCTCGTCGGCGAGCTGGAGAACAACGGCGTATTCATCTGATGGATACACAGCCCGATAAGCTGTTTTTCGCAAGGCTCGCGGATATGGTGAGCCGCTGCGACAGGGACTGCGCTCCCGTGTTCTCGTCCTTCCTCGACGAGAGACAGTGCGCGGAGGCGGAGCTCTGGTGCAGGGCTAATGTCGGCTCGCTGAGGTATCTGCTGTGGGGCGGATACGACGGCGCGAGGCGGAAAATGCTGGCTGTTTACCCCGACTACCTCGAGGACGGCGTAAAGGAGCTGTTCCCGATGAAGTGCCTGACCTTCACCTACAGGGAGGAGGACAAGCTCACGCACAGGGACTTTCTCGGCTCGTTCATGGCTCAGATGCTCAGACGCGAGGTCATAGGGGATATCGTCGCGGAGGAGGGTATAGCTCAGACTCTCGTGACGGACATCGCTGCGGAGGCTATCACGGCTTCGGTGACGAAGATAGGGCGCGTCGGCGTGAAAATTACCGACAGCCGCCCGTTTGAGCTCACAAATGCTCAGAAATTTCAGGATATGAGCGGTACGGTCGCCTCTCTGCGGCTCGACTGCGTTGTCAGCCTCGCGGCTAAGGTGAGCCGCGAAAAAGCGGCAGAACTTATCCGCACGGACAGGGTGGATGTGAACCACCTGACCGCAGGCTCGGTCTCGAAGGAGCTCTCGGAGGGAGATATACTCTCGGTAAGAGGCTGCGGCAGATTTATTCTTTCGGGTATAAACGGCGAAACGAAAAAGGGCCGTATACACATAATTCTGAAAAAATTTATTTAGAGGTGAATGATCATGATAACATCAAAGGACGTAAGAAATAAAAGGTTCGAGAAGGCAGCGTTCGGCTATAAGCAGGAGGAAATAGACGAATTTCTCTCACAGCTCGAGGCTGAGCTCGACGAGATGGAGCGCGAGCGCGCTGAGGCTAACAACAAGATACAGATACTCGCCGACAAGGTGAGAGAGTATATGAAGGACGAGGACGCCCTCAAGGACGCTCTCCTCGGCGCTCAGAAGCAGGGTCATCAGGTGCTCAACGACGCCAACGACAAGGCTGAGCAGATAATCGCCGAGGCTCAGGCTAAGGCTGACCAGCTCGAGGACGAGGCTGTCCGCCAGCACGCCGAGGCTATGGAGAAGAACCGCGCCGAGATTGCCAAGGAGAAGGAAGCTCTCATCGACGCGCGCCGTCAGGTGGCTGAGTTCAAGAAGAGCCTCTTCGATATGTACAAGGCTCACCTTGAGATGATCTCCTCTATGCCCGAGAGCTACGACGACGACCTCGACCCCACCGAGACTGCCGAGGACATCGCAAACGCTGTAGCAGCAGGAACCACTGACTGATAGGGTCAGCTTCCGCTGCAAATCGGAACTTTATAAAAAATTCGTAATGCATAATGCGTAATGCGTAATTAATGGTATCGCTTTCGCGATATTATTAAAATCAAGTCCCGAGGGGACACCGTAATTACGAATTACGAATTACGAATTACGCATTAATATACGAAAGGTGATACCAATGGCACAGGATTACAATGCTACTCTGAATTTACCTGTAACAGAATTCCCAATGAGGGGAAATCTGCCCAAGAGAGAGCCCGAGACCCTCGAAAAATGGGAAAGCGAAAGGCTCTACTACAAGATGATGGAGAAGAACAAGGGCAAGCCCGCGTTCATTCTCCACGACGGACCGCCCTACGCTAACGGTGAGATTCACCTCGGTACAGCGCTAAACAAGACCCTCAAGGACTTCATCGTGAAGTACAAGAATATGACGGGCTTCTGCGCTCCCTACGTCCCCGGCTGGGACACTCACGGTCTGCCTATCGAGCTCAAGGCTATGAAGGCTATCGGCGTTAAGGACGGCGCTATCCCTCCGACAGAGCTGAGAAAGCATTGTCACGACTATGCCATGACCCACGTTGCCAATCAGATGAAGCAGTTCAAGAGACTGGGCTCGCTCGGCGATTACGAGTACCCCTATCTCACGCTCCGTCCCGCTTACGAGGCACGTCAGGTCGAGGTATTCGGCTCTATGGCGAAGAAGGGCTATATGTACAAGGGACTCAAGCCCGTTTACTGGTGCCCCGACTGTAATACAGCTCTCGCAGAGGCGGAGATAGAATACTCCAACGACCCCTGCTACTCTATCTACGTAAAGTTCAACGTCACTGACGACAAGGGCATTTTCTCTGGTCTCGGTCTTGACCTTTCAAAGGTATTCTTCGTTATCTGGACAACTACAACTTGGACTATCCCCGGCAACCTCGCGATATGCCTCGGACCCGAGTATAACTATACCCTCGTTCACGTGGGCGACGAGTACTACGTGATGGCTGAGGAGCTCGTTAAGACGACTATGGAGACTGCGGGTATCACAGAGTATACCACCGAGCACATCTTCACGGGCGCAGAGCTCGAGGGAATGAAGACCAAGCACCCGCTCTATGACCGTCCGTCTCCTATCATCGTAGGCGACCACGTTACTCTTGAAAGCGGCACGGGCTGCGTACATACCGCTCCCGGCTACGGCGTAGAGGACTTCGAGGTGTGCAAGAACTACGACGACATCGGAATCATCGTATGCGTTGACGCAAAGGGCAGGCAGACCGCGGAGGCAGGCGAGTTCGCGGGTCTCGACACCGACGAGGCTAACAAGGCTATCGCTGCCAAGCTCACAGAGCTCGGCGCTATGCTCGCAACGCAGAAGATAGTCCACCAGTACCCGCACTGCTGGCGCTGCAACAGCCCGATAATCTACCGCGCAACAGAGCAGTGGTTCTGCTCCGTCAACGGCTTCAAGGACGAGGCTGTAAAGGCTATCGAGAGCGTACAGTGGATACCCGAGTGGGGCGAGGACCGTATCAAGGGCATGGTCCGCGACAGAAGCGACTGGTGTATCTCCCGTCAGAGAACATGGGGCGTTCCGATACCCGTTATCTACTGCAAGGACTGCGGCAAGCCCGTCGTCACCGATGAGACCATCTCCGCTATCGCCGACCTCTTCCGCAAGGAGTTCAGTCCCGCTTCCGTGAAGTGTGAGTGCGGCTGCGGCGAGTTCACCAAGGAATACGATATCATGGACGTTTGGTTCGACAGCGGCGTATCACATACCGCAGTCATGGACGATTTCGACAGCCTCTCATGGCCCGCTGACCTCTACCTCGAGGGCGCAGACCAGTACCGCGGCTGGTTCCAGTCGTCGCTCCTTACATCTGTAGTATACAAGGGCACTGCCCCCTACAAGGCAGTCTGCACCCACGGCTGGGTAGTTGACGGCGAAGGCAAGACCATGCACAAGTCGCTCGGCAACGGTATCGACCCCAGCGAGATAACCGACCAGTACGGCGCGGATATCCTCCGCCTGTGGGTGGCTTCTTCGGATTATCACAGCGATATCCGTATCTCAAAGCCGATACTGAGCCAGCTCTCGGACGCCTACAAGAAGATACGCAATACCGCAAGGTTCATACTCGGAAACCTCGGCAACGGCGCGGGCTTCGACCCCGATAAGGACTGCGTTTCCGACGACAAGCTCACGGAGCTCGATAAATGGGCTCTCATGAAGCTCGACAAGCTCATCGACGACGTGAAGGCGGGCTATGAGAAGTACGATTTCCATATCGCCTTCCACGCTATCCACAACTTCTGCGTTGTTGATATGTCGAACTTCTACCTCGACATCATCAAGGACAGGCTCTACTGCGAGAAGGAGGCAAGCGACCTCCGCCGTGCCGCTCAGACCGCGATGTATCGCATTCTCAGCGCGCTCGCGAGACTTTCCGCTCCCATAATCTCGTTCACAGCCGAGGAGATATGGCAGTTCATGCCGCACACCTCCGCTGACGACAGGGAGAGCGTTTTCCTCAATCAGATGCCCGAGAAGAGCGGTATCGCCTTCGATGCCGACTTCGCCGACAAGTGGGACTTCATCTACAACACCCGCCTCGGCGTGAACAAGGTGCTCGAGGAGGCGAGAAACGCGAAGACTATCGGCAAGTCGCTCGAGGCGAAGATAATCATCAAGTCCGCTGAGGCTGACTTTGACCGCTATACCGTGCTTGCGGACAGCCTCAAGGATATCCTCATCGTTTCGGGCGTGGAGGTAGAGAAGGCTGACGGCGAGACCTCGTTCGAGGTCGCAAAGGCTGACGGAGAGAAGTGCGAGCGCTGCTGGTGCTATTCGTGCTACGTCGGCACAAACAGCACGCACCCCACACTCTGCGAGAGATGTGCGATAGCCGTAGAGATATAAATTAGAACGATATTGCCTGCCGCAAAACCCACGGCAGGCAATGTTTGCGAAAGGATAAATATGACGATAATACTCGTTGTACTCATCGCCGCGCTCGTCGCGGCAGACCAGCTCGTCAAGCACTGGGCGGTCGTATCGCTCAAGCCCGTCGGCAGTATGAACTTCATACACTTCGGCAGCTTCAAGGTGTTCGACCTCACCTACCTCGAGAACGACGGCGCTATCTTCGGCAGTATGTCGGGACAGAGGTGGTTCCTCATCGGCTTCACGGCGCTGGTGCTGATCCTCGGTATCGTGGGTATGTTCTATGCGCTGAAACGCTCGAAATTCCTGAGCTTTTCGATAATGCTGTTCGTCGCGGGCGGCATCGGCAACTTCATCGACCGCATACGCTTCGGGTATGTCGTGGATATGTTCGAGTTCAAGCCGTTCCACTTCGCGATATTCAACGTCGCGGACATCTGCGTGACGTTCGCGTTCATATTCGTGCTCGTGTACATGGTATTCTTCGATCCGAAGATAGAGAAGGCGAAGAAGGCGGCGAAGCTCGCGGACGCGAAAACGGAGAACGAAAATGAGTGACAGGGTCACGCTCGTGTGCGGGAAGGAATCCGCGGGAGAGAGGATAGACAGGTATATTTCGGACAATATTGCGGAGCTCACGCGCTCCGCTGTACAGGGACTCATCGCAGGCGGGCTCGTCCTCGCCGACGGCAAAAGCGTGAGCAAGAACTACAAGCTCCGCGGCGGCGAGACGGTCGAGGTAGAGATACCCGAGCCCGAGCCGATGGACGCTGTCCCCGAGGATATACCGCTCGACATCGTCTATGAGGACGCCGACCTCCTCGTCGTCAACAAGCCCAAGGGCATGGTGGTACACCCCGCCCACGGCAACTACACGGGAACGCTCGTCAATGCGCTCCTGCACCACTGCGGCGACAGTCTTTCGGGGATAAACGGCGTTATCCGCCCCGGGATAGTCCACCGCATAGACAAGGACACGAGCGGTCTGCTCATCGTCGCGAAGAACGACGCGGCTCACCTGCACCTCGCGGAGCAGATAAAGGCGCACAGCTTCACCCGCGAGTACGAGGCGGTAGCCTGCGGGAGCTTCAAGGAGAGCGAGGGCACGGTCGACGCGCCGATAGGTCGGCACAAGACCGACCGCAAGAAGATGTGCGTCACCACCGAGAACAGCCGCAATGCCGTCACGCACTACAGCGTGATAAAGCAGTACGGCGGCTACGCGCACGTAAGGCTCAGGCTCGAGACGGGACGCACCCACCAGATACGCGTCCACCTCGCGTACATCGGGCACCCCGTCCTCGGCGACGCGGTGTACGGCAAGCCGTTCAGGGGCATAGAGGGACAGTGCCTCCACGCCCGAAAAATAGGCTTTATCCACCCGACGACAGGCGAGTATCTCGAGTTCACGAGCGAGCTCCCCGACTATTTTGTCTCGGTGCTCAGTAAGCTGGAAAAGATGTGATAATTTGTTTGAAGATATATCAAAGGTGATACTGCTCAGCGACATGGACGGCACGCTCCTCAACTCCAAAAAGGAGATAACGGACACCGACCGCAAGGCGATAGAGCGGTTCACGGCTCTCGGAGGGCGGTTCACCGTCGCGACGGGACGGACGATACAGTCGTTCGAGCAGTTCGTGGAGACCCTCGGTCTGCGCGAGCCCGTCATCATGTACAACGGCGCGGCGATACACGACTACGTCAGCGGCGAGACGCTCTACACCCACCCGCTCCCGCCCGAGTGCAGGGAGATGGCGATGCGCCTGCTCGAGCTCATGCCCGAGGCGGGCGGAGAGGTGCTCCGCACCGACGGCACGTACGTTTTCAGCAACACCGAGTACCAGCAGCTCCACACGCGGCTGTGCAATATCGTGCCCGAGTACGCGGCGCTCCCCGACATCGAGGAGGGTGGCTGGCTGAAGGTGCTGTTTTCGCTCGCACCCGAGGACGTCCCGCATATGGAGGTGCTCACGCGGCAGCTCGGCTTCGACAAGAGGGCAGACTTCGTACGCTCGGCGGACATCTTCCTTGAGATGCTCCCGCTCGGCGTGAGCAAGGGCTCGGCTCTGACGCAGTACAGGAAGCTCAAAGGCTTCGAGGGATTCACATTCGTGTCGGTAGGCGACTTCGACAACGACCTCGAAATGATACAGGCGGCAGACGTGGGAGCCTGCCCCGCGAACGCTCAGGACTGCGTGAGATCGGCGGCGGATATAGTCCTCACCCGCACCAACGACGAGGGCGCGGTAGCGGAGCTCATTGACATTATAATCGAAAAATGCGGCAATGCCGTTAAATAAAACATGGAGGTTATTATGGACGCATCTAAGAAAAAAGAATTGCAGAAGCTCGCCTGCAAGGTGAGAATGGGCGTTATCGAGGGAACTTATAACGCGAAGTCGGGTCACCCCGGCGGCTCGCTCTCGATAAGCGACACACTGACATATCTCTACTACGACAAAATGAACGTTGACCCCAAGGACCCCGACAACGCCGACAGAGACCGCTTCGTGCTCTCGAAGGGTCACACTGCTCCCGCGCTGTACTCGGTGCTCGCGCTCAAGGGCTACTTCCCCGAGGAGGAGATAAAGTCGCTCCGCCACATAGGTGCGCTCCTTCAGGGTCACCCCTGCATACACATTCCCGGCGTTGATATGTCGAGCGGCTCGCTCGGACAGGGCATATCGGCGGCTTGCGGTATGGCTCTCGCAGGCAAGCTCAGCAATAAGTCCTACAAGGTCTACACTATCCTCGGCGACGGCGAGATAGAGGAGGGTCAGGTTTGGGAGGCGGCTATGTTCGCCGCTCACAAGAAGCTCGACAACCTCGTGGCTATCGTTGACAACAACGGCTTGCAGATAGACGGACCTATCAGCGAGGTGTGCTCTCCCGAGCCCATCACCGATAAGTTCGCGGCATTCGGCTGGCACGTTATCACTATGGACGCTCACGACTTCGACGACATCGACCGCGCATTCAGCGAGGCTTCGGCTGTTACAGGCAAGCCCGTCGTTATCGTGCAGAAGTCCACAAAGGGCAAGGGCGTTTCCTTTATGGAAAATCAGGTCGGCTGGCACGGCACCGCTCCCAACAAGGAGCAGTACGAGCAGGCAATGGCAGAGCTCACAGCGCAGTTAAAGGAATTGGAGGACTAAGACTATGGCAGACGTTATCAAAAAGGCTACCCGTGAAAGCTACGGCGAGGCGCTCAGAGACCTTGCCGAGGAATACAAGGACCTCGTAGTTCTCGACGCAGACCTTGCCGCCGCTACTAAGACAGGCATTTTCAAGAAGGCTTACCCCGACCGCTTCTTCGACTGCGGTATCGCGGAGGCTAATATGATGGGCGTTGCCGCAGGTCTTGCGGCTTGCGGAAAGATACCGTTCGCCTCCACGTTCGCGATGTTCGCGGC
>JAUMVH010000003.1:0-363 GCA_030530245.1 Ruminococcus sp. | reverse complement strand
GAGATAGTCCGCAACTCCATCGGCTATCCCCACCTCAACGTAAAGATAGGCGCGACTCACGCGGGCATTTCCGTCGGCGAGGACGGCGCTACCCACCAGTGCAACGAGGATATCGCTCTCATGCGCACTATCCCCGGTATGACGATAATCAATCCCTGCGACGACGTCGAGGCAAGAGCGGCTGTAAAGGCGGCGCTCGACTTCAACGGTCCCGTTTATATGCGCTTCGGACGTCTTGCGGTGCCCGTTATCAACGACGCCGCGACGTATAAGTTTGAGCTCGGCAAGGGCGTAGTCATGCGCGACGGCAGCGACCTCACCATCGTTGCTACGGGACTTATGGTCAACGAGGCGATGCAGGCG
>JAUMVH010000168.1 GCA_030530245.1 Ruminococcus sp. | reverse complement strand
GAGCCCGTTACAAAGACGTATTTCGTGGGCACAACAGCCTCGGGATACTATAAAGACATGAAGGTCGTGTCCCTTGTCACCGACCCCGATAACCTCTTCGGCTACGAAAATGGTATCTACGTCAGGGGCAAGACCTACGACGACTATCAGAATCAGCAGAACCCGCAGAATCCTCAGGACCCGCAAGACCCGCAGCAGCCGGGCGGTCCGGGACAGGGCTGGGTATTCCCCGGCTTTGGCGGCGGCGGAGCAGGCGGCATAGGAGGCTGGGGCGACTGGGGCTTCAACTTCATGAATCCGTGGGAGATACCCGCCAACTACAACCAGAAGGGCAGAGATTGGGAGCGCGTTGCAAGCTTTGAGATGTTCGACTGCGGCGAGTCCGTTGTCAAGCAGAATGTCGGTATCCGTATCAAGGGTGCTGCGAGCCGCAACTCGGTGCAGAAGAGCTTCACTATCTACGCGCGTCAGGACTACGGCAAGTCCGACCTCGAGTACGATTTCTTCGACGGCACGGCTACCAAGGCAAAGAGCGGCAAGGCTATCAAGAAATACGAAAATATCGTCATCAGAAACGGCGGCAACGACGCGGGCGGCTTCTACTTCCGTGACAGCGTCAACCAGCAGCTCGTCGCTGACAGGGATATGGCTACTCAGGCTATGAGCGAGTGCATACTCTTCATCGACGGCGAATTCTGGGGCATTTATCAGATAACAGAGAAGGTCAGCGACGACTATATCAAGTCGCACTACGGCGTTGCCAAGAGCGACGTTGCTCTCATCAAGAACAGCGAGCTCGAGGAGGGTACCGAGCAGGACCTCAATGACTGGGAGCAGCTCCTCGACGGTGTTGCAAACGGCAGCATAACATATAAGCAGTTTGCTGAGAAGGTAGATGTGCAGAGCTTCATGGACTACTTCTCGGCTGAGATCTACTTTGCTAACTCCGACTGGCCGCAGAACAATACAGCCGTATGGCGCTCGAACTTCGCAGACCCAGAGAACCCCTACAGCGACGGCAAGTGGCGTATGTTCCTCTTCGATACGGAGCTCGGACAGGGTATGTACGGCACGCAGCAGAACTCCGCGAATGCCGACAGCTTCAGCCGCATCAGGCAGAACACCGATACTCTCAGCAAGGCGTTCACCAAGCTCATGAGCGACAAGGACTTCGCGGCGGAATTCTCGCGCACCTTTATGGATATCGCCAACTACAACTTCGATACGGAAAAGACCACCGCTGAGATCGAAAAATTCATGAAGTACAGCGAACCTGTCGTTGATACCTACGAGCGCTTCTCGTTCACATCGCAGGGCGCGGGCAAGTTCCAGCAGGAGGCGAATACCGTTTCCTCGTTCTACAGGAGCAGATTTGACAATGCGGTAAGGACTCTCAAGCAGGCGGCTTCGCTCACGAGCGAGCTCAGCAATGTCACGGTGCAGACCGATACCTCGAAGGGCACGGTCAAGCTCAACACGCTCAGCCTCAATGAGTCGAGCTGGACGGGCAAGTACCACTCCGACTACGATATGACCGCCACGGCAGAGCCTCTCGAGGGCGCGGCCTTCGACCACTGGGAGATAACGGGCACTGAGCTCACCTCGGGCAGCACGACCTCCGAGACTATCAGCTTCAAGGCTGACGGCGACGTTACTGTCAGAGCTGTCTACGATGGCGAGGCTGTTGTAACGACTGCTTCGACATCGGCGGCAACTACGACAACTACTACGACTGCGACAACTTCCGCAGCGACTACAGAGCGTACAAGACCGACGCAGACAACTGTCAAGCCCGCTGACCCGACCACTACTTCTTCAGCAGAGGCACAGGAGAAGCTCCTCGGCGACGCAAACCTCGACAAGAAGGTGTCGGTAGCGGACGCTGTAGCGATACTCCAGCACCTCGGCAACCGCGATAAGTACGGACTCACCGAGCAGGGACTCGTAAATGCGGACGTCGACGGCGAGCCGGGCGTAACAGCCAAGGACGCACTGCTGATACAGCAGCTCGACGCAAAGCAGATAGACAAATTCCCCGTAGAGGGCTAAGACGAAAAGGAAGCGCATAAGGCTGCTTCCCTTAGCGGAAAAGCGGGCACCGTGCAATAAGCTTACGGCTTATACGCGGTTGCCTGCGAATCGGCTAAAGGGACACCCTTTGCGCTCTTTTTTTGCTTATCGGGTAATTGACAAATCCCGTGTACCGTTGTATAATTGTATCAAACCTTGAAAGGATGACGTATTATGATAAGACAGATAGACAGGAGCGAGCTCCCCGTGTGTGCGGACGTCGTGCGGAGGAGCTTCATGACGGTGGCTGACGAGTTCGGCTTCACGCCCGAAAATGCACCGCGCTTCACGGCGTTCGCGACCACGACCGAGCGGCTCGAATACCAGCTCGACGAGCAGCACCGCCTGATGTACGTTTACTGCTCCGACGGAAACATAGTTGGCTACTATTCGCTCATTATGAGCGGGGATGGCGAGTGCGAGCTCGGGAGCCTTTCCGTGCTGCCCGAATTCAGACACAACGGCATTGGCGGGGAGCTCGTCAGACACGCGATGGATACCGCCCGCGGCGAGGGCTGCACGCTGATGAAGCTCAGTATCGTCGAGGAGAATACTGTCCTCCGCAGATGGTATGAGAGCCTCGGCGCAGTCCACACGGGCACGGAAAAATTCGACTTCTTCCCGTTCACCTGCGGGTACATGGAGATGGCACTATGAGACACCTGAGCGAGATATCCCGCGAGGGACGCGATATCCTCGGCTCGGACGAGATGCAGAGCACCCGCGGCTATGTCCAGCACGGGCGGATAAGCGTGTACGAGCACTCGATAAAGGTCACGGATATGTGCCTCACGCTCGCGGACGTCCTGCGCATACGCACCGACCGCCGCTCGCTCATACGGGGAGCGCTGCTGCACGACTTCTTCCTCTACGACTGGCACGCCCGCGAGAGCTGGCACCGCCTCCACGGCTACACCCACGCCTCCCGCGCGCTCTCGAACGCGATGGCGAGGTTCACGCTCAACAGGCGCGAACGTAACATGATATACTCGCATATGTTCCCGCTGAATCTGACGCATATCCCGCGCTTCCGCGAGAGCATACTGCTCTGCACTGCCGATAAGATAGTCAGCACCGCGGAAACAGTCGGCGGCTTCATAAAAAAGTAAAGGCACACGGAGCGTATCCGTGTGCCCTTTTCTTATGCGTTTATTTTCTCGTTGAGAGCAGCTACGAGCTCGTCGGCATTCACGCCGTGAACCGCTGCTGCTTCCTCGATGGTCTCGTTCTGAGAAGCGGGACATCCGAGACAGTGCATTCCGATGCTGAGAAGTATCGGAGCAACGTCAGCGTCTATCCTGAGAAGCTCGCCTATCTTAGTATCCTTTGTTACCTGTTCTGCCATTTTTTTTGACCTCCGTTTCAAACTATGCAGCTTGACATTTGTCAAAGTTGCTGTTATAATAATATCATTAAGTCTGACATTTGTCAAGGGAAATTTCTAACATTTACAGAAGGAGTCGGTTTGTCAATGTACAGAGGCAGCAACAAAACAGCCCTCTTTTCTCAGAAGCTAATAGGAGACGCCATGCTGCGGCTCCTCGAAGATACGCCGTATGCCGAGATATCCGTGAGCGACCTGTGCAGGGAGGCGGAGGTCTCGCGGCAGACGTTCTACTCGCTGTTCGGCTCGAAGGAGAACGTCATCGCGTACACGATACGCAGCAGCTGCTGCTTTGTCCCCGAGGACAACGACTGTATCTGCCGCTCTGCGAGCTTTCACCTGTTCTGCAAGCACTACAGCGCGTTCATCGTCGAGCACAGGCACCTGCTCGAGCTCCTCGTGAAGAACGGCATGATGCACTTCCTGTTTGACGCGCAGTACAGCTCGTTCATGGACTGCGACTACTTCTTCCGCGACGTCACGGGGGACAGCCGCATTTACCTCGTCGACTTCATCGCGAGCGGCATGAACGGTATCGCCAAGAACTACGTGCTCACGGGCTGCCGCGCGGACGAGGAATACCTCTCGACGCTGATGTACAGGCTCTTCGGCGGACTCTACTTCACCCACAGCTTCGGCGACTGAAACTGCCGAATATTTACAGCCGTCCTTTTCCTTGACAAGGGCGGCTTTTCGTTTTATAATGAATATAATAATTGATTAGTAGCATAAATCGGAATTTATAATCTTATGGTGATATAATGGAACTAATTACAAACAGGCTGACAATTAGAAGTCTATGTCCTGATGATTGGATAGAAATAAAAGAAATATGGCAAGATTTTGATAAATCTACTTATGCACAATATGATGTTCCCCATAGCAATAATGATACTGAAATACAAAAACTTGTAAAGCATTTTTCTGAAAGCAATGACTTTTTCCTTGTTACACTTTCTGCAACAAAAGAAGTCATTGGCACTGTGGATTTACATAATACAGGCAACGGATATGATATTGGTTTTTGTTTTCTGTCTGAATTTCAAGGAAACGGATATGCAAAAGAGAGTTGCATTGCCTTAATAAATCTATATGCAGAAAATGGTTGCAAACGTTTTTCAGCAGGAACTGCATTGAAAAACACACCATCTGTAAAGTTGTTGACAGCATTAGGATTTAGTAGAGTAGATACTGAACAAGTGACCTTTTACAAAGATGAAATGGGAAATAATGTTTATTTTGAAGGAGGTCAATTTGAACTATTGATATAAATTCTGATTTATACGAATAGGTATGATTCGCGGGAACAGACTGCCGCTCCGTCGAAGGTAAGCGAGCTTGCGAGCGACAACGCGAACCGCGCCGCCGCCCGCTCGGCGGCAAATTCTGATTTATACGAACAAATTTGATTTGCCAAAGGTGAAAAAATGAAAAAACGCTACCTGATACCGCTGATACTTATCGGAGCGTCGGCAGTCCTGACAGCCGCGGGCAGGCTCTCGCAGACCTTCGCGGACTTCTACGCCGCGCACATCTTCCCGTACATATCCCTGCCGTACGTCTTTTTCAGCGGGCTGTTCCCGTTCTCGGTCGGCGAGGTGCTGATACTCGCCGCGCTTGTCCTGTTTTTCGCGGGCATACCCTTGATGATAATACTGCTCATCTTCATGAAGAAGTCGCGCAAAAAGGTCGTCTCGGCGGCGCTGTCGACCTCGCTGTGGATACTCGCCTTCGTGTGCGTGACCGAGTCGCTCAACTGCTTCACGCTCTACGGCTGCACGCGCTTCTCGGAGCGCTACTTCGCGCCGAAGGAGCACAACAACGAGGAGCTCAAGCAGCTCTATTCCATGCTCATCGACGAGGCGAACGAGCTCGCTCGGCAGGTGCCGCGCGACGAGAGCGACCGCTTCACGCTGACTATCGACGCGGAAGCCGAGTGCAAAAAGGCGATGACGAAGGCGGCGGAGCAGTACCCGCAGCTCCGCGGCTACTACCCCAAGCCGAAGCCGATAATGTTCTCGTACTTTATGAGTCAGACGGGCACGGCGGGAATGTACTTCCCGTTCTCGATGGAGTCGACCTACAATGCGGATATGCTCCCCGAGCTGCAGCCCGAGGTCATCTGCCACGAGTACGCCCATCTCAAGGGCTTCATGCAGGAGGACGAGGCGAACTTCATCTCATTCGTGGCGACGCAGGGCAGCGACGACCCGCAGGTGAAGTACAGCGGCTGCCTCGACGCGCTCGAGTACGTGCATAATCAGATATACGAAAACGACGTGCAGTCGGGCTTTGACCTCACCGACAGGATATCGCCGCAGGTGCGCAGCGACTGGTTCCGCTTCCTCCCCGACAACTACTGGGAGGAGAACGAGGACAAGGAGGTCTTCGACACGGAGACGGTCAGTGCGTTCTCGGAGTCAGCCTCCGATACGAGCATGAAGCTCAACGGCGTGGAGGACGGAGTCGCGAGCTATTCGCGCATGGTGAACCTCCTCCTCGACCTCTACTTCCCGCCCGAAGAATAAAAAAGGACTCCCGAAAGGGTGTCCCTTTAGCCGATTCGCAGGTTACCGAATATGAGCCGTAAGTTTA
>JAUMVH010000167.1 GCA_030530245.1 Ruminococcus sp. | reverse complement strand
CCCGAGCCAAAGCCGTGCAACAAATTTGAAGCGCAGGCTTTCAGGACTGCGAGCACGCTGTTCAGAGTCATCGACAATAATACGCAGGACGTGATAGTGCCCTACAACGGGGAGGCGGAGGAGCTGATACGGCAGCTCGATGACCCGACCGCGAATACAGCGGCGCTGCTGAGGAAGGCTCAGCGCTACACGGTGAGTATCTACAGCGGCACCGAGCGGCGGCTGTACGAAAACAATGCGCTGCGCACGCTCGGGAGCGGCGCGGCAGCACTTGACAAGCCGCATTATAGCAACGAATACGGCGTGGACATAGAGGGCGCCGAGAAAGAGGTGCTGATATTCTGAAAGCGGTCGTGTTGATATAAAAAGGAGGTCGTGCGATGCAAAAAGAAGTATACAGAAACACAGTGGAATTCGCTGTCCGCGGGCGGTATGCGCTGTTCTCGGACATACTGACAAGAGCGGGAGGCGAGAAGTCGAGCTATCCTATACCTACGTACGAGGCGCTGAAAGGTATCCTCCACAGCGTCTATTGGAAACCCACTCTCACGTGGATAATAGACTCCGTGAGGATAATGAATCCGATAAGGACTGCACGAAAGGGCATACGTCCCATAAAGTACGGCGGAGGGAATGACCTCGCGTATTACACCTACCTCGAGGACGTGTACTATCAGGTGAGGGCGCATTTCGAGTGGAATCTCAACCGCCCCGAGCTTGAAAAGGACAGGAACGAAAACAAGCACCACAACATCGCAAAGCGCATGATAGAGCGCGGCGGACGGCGCGATATCTTCCTCGGCACGCGTGAGTGTCAGGGTTACGTTGAGCCGTGCAGATTCGGCGAGAGCGCGGGCGCCTATGATACGTGCGGGACTATACCCTACGGGCTGATGTACCACGGCATTACCTACGCCGACGAAGCAGTGAATGACGACGATAAGGACCTGCTCACCGTGAGGCTGTGGAATCCCGTGATGGAAAACGGGGTGATACATTTCCTGCGTCCCGAGGAGTGCACGCTCAAGCGCCATATCAGGAAAATGCCCATAAAGCCGTTCGGCGCGGAATACGACAACTTTATCGGGCTTGACGAATTTGTCGGAGGTGGTATAGGTGAGCTGGACTGAGGAGCTGTACAAGGTCTACGAGTACAACAGCGACAGGGAGTTCGCGCCGAACGAGCCCGTAATGCTGCCTGTTTCGCATTCGACTATTGATGTGCATTTAGAAATAACGGTTTCGGAAGAAGGCGACTTTAAAGGTGTTTCTACTGTCCCCAAGGAGGACAAAACCACAATAAGACCCAACACAGGAAAAGCAAAAACCGGCAAGACGCCGCCACCATTTCCCCTCACAGAAAGTATTAAATATATTGCAGGAGATTTTGGCAAATACAGACCTGAAAGCACTGATAAAAAAACCTTTAATGATAACTCAGATTTCTATAAAGCGTATATCGAGCTAATGAAGGATTGGAATAACAGCGATTATGGACATAAGGCTGTTAGTGCTGTTTTATCTTATGTATCAAAGGGCGAGGTCGTATCTGACCTGATTAAAGCAGGAGCTCTTGAAGTTGATGACAGCGGTTTGTGTCGATGCAGATAAAGTTACTGTTAGGTATATAGTGCATTATAAAGAACATCTTGCCGAAACAAGAACGTGGAAGGATAAAACTCTTTTTAACTGTTTTTTGAGGTATAACAGTTCTTCGAGAGGGAACGAACAGCTCTGCTATGCTACGGGTAATATTTTGCCTGCACAGTATATACATCCCGCGCAAATACTGAAGGGAGCAATCAATGCTAAGATAATCTCTTCAAATGATGAAAGCGGATTTACATACCGAGGACGTTTTGGGAATAAAACCGAGGCATTATCAGTAAGCTATGAATTCTCAGAAAAAATGCATAATGCGTTAAAGTGGCTCATAGAAACTCAAAGTATATCTTTTGGAAAACTCAAGAGTGTTGACTCCATGACCGTGATAGTATGGGCGAGCGCGATTCAGAGTGTTCCCGACTGCTCGGGCGGTTTCATCGACGACGATGACTTCGCCGACCTGCCCGACGAGGCTGAGCTGCCCTCGACTATGCCCGAGTATATGAAGCTGCTGCACAAGCGGATATTCGGCGTCGGCGAGAGGCTGGAGCCGAATACGAAGGTCATGATAATGGGACTCGATGCCGCGAACCCGGGGCGTGTCAACATCTCGATGTACTCGGAGCTCGAGAGCTCGCAGTACCTTGCGAATATCGAAAGATGGCACGCGGAGACGTCGTGGCTCCGATTCAGCGGCAAGCTGAGGCGGAAATTCATCAATTCATTCAGTGTCCGCGACATCATCAGGTACGCTTTCGGCACGGAGCAGGGCGCTTTTGTCGAGTGTGACAAGAAGGTGCTGAGGGACAATATCCTGCGCCTTCTCAACTGTGTCACGAACGGAGCAAGGCTGCCCGCGGACATAGTGAATGCGCTGTATCAGAAGGCATCAAATCCGCTTGCATACGAGAACAGCTACAACCACCGCAGCGTGCTTGAAGCCGCCTGCGGAATGATACGCAAGCATATGATAGAAAACCCGAATAAATATGATCATGAAGGAGATGTTTCAATGGCTTACGACCCGAAAGTTACCGACAGAAGCTACCTTTACGGCTGCCTGCTCGCGATAGCGGACAAAGCCGAGAGCGAAGCCTACGACGACGGCGAGCGAAATGTCAGAGTCACGAACGCGAGAAGGTACTGGAACGCCTTTTCCCAGCGTCCGTATCAGACGTGGGGGATAATCGAGGAGCGCCTCCGCCCCTATATGGACAAGCTCGGCAAGGCGCAGGTCAAGTACAGCAAATGGATAAACGAGCTTACCTCGAAAATGACGGCGGAAGCCTTCGCGGACAACAGCCGCCTCGAACCGATGTATCTTCTCGGTTATCATCATTTCACGGAGTATATGTATAACGGTCACGCAGACAAGGAGGAATAATAAATGGGAGCTTTACAGAACAAGATAGATTTTTCGATGATGATCACGGCAAAGAACGCCAATCCCAACGGCGACCCGCTCAACGGCAACCGTCCGCGCGAGAACTACGACGGACTCGGCGAGATATCCGACGTCTGCATAAAGAGGAAGATACGCAACCGCCTTCAGGACATGGGCGAGCGCATATTCGTGCAGTCCGACGACAGGTGCGACGACGGCTTCGACAGCCTCCGCGCGCGTGCTGACGGCAATGAAGCCATCAAAGCCGTGAGCAACGGCAAGAACACCGACAGGGACGAGTACGCGCGCACTGCCTGTGCTGAGTGGATAGACGTGCGCAGCTTCGGACAGGTATTTGCGTTCAAGGGAGACAATGTTTCGGTAGGCGTGAGAGGACCTGTTTCGATACAGCAGGCTGTGAGCGTATCGCCTGTTGACATAGTGAGTATGCAGATCACGAAGAGCGTCAACAGCGAGAGCGGAAAGGAAGGGAAAGCCTCCGATACGATGGGAATGAAGCACCGCGTCGAGTTCGGACTGTATATCGTGAACGGCAGTATCAACTGCCAGCTTGCGGAAAAGACGGGCTTCTCGGACGAGGACGCCGAGAAGATAAAGCAGGCTCTGCTCACGCTGTTCGAGAACGATTCTTCCTCCGCACGTCCCGACGGAAGCATGGAGGTCTGCCGCCTTTACTGGTGGAAGCACGAGGGCAAGACTCCGCGCTATTCCTCCGCGAAGGTGCACCGACAGCTTGAGGTCAGCCTGAAGAGCGGCGTGAGCCGTCCGACGTCATTCGGCGACTACGACATCGTGCTGAACGAGCTCGAGGGGCTTGAGTGCGAGAAATACGAAGACCTTATCTGATGTACGGCGAGGACGAATACCTCATGCTCTCGGGGATACAGCATTTCGCATTCTGCCGCAGGCAATGGGCGCTGATACATATCGAGCAGCAGTGGGAGGAAAACTACAGGACGGTCGACGGCAGCATCATGCACGAGAACGTCCACAATGCCGACTTCCGCGAGAAGAGGGGAGAGCTCGTCATCACGCGGGCTATGGCGGTGTCCTCCGCGCGGCTCGGTATATCGGGCGAATGTGACGCTGTGGAGCTGAGACGGTCTGAGGACGGCGTTGCGCTTTTCGGGCTCGAGGGAAGCTACACGGTCACTCCCGTCGAATACAAGCGGGGAGAGCCGAAGGAGGACGACTGCGACGCGCTGCAGCTCACGGCGCAGGCACTCTGCCTCGAGGATATGCTGTGCTGTGAGATACCGTTCGGCTACCTGTATTACGGCGAGATAAGGCGCCGCGTTAAGGTGGCTTTCGACAGTGCGCTCCGTGAGCGTACAGAGGGCATCATAGCCGAGATGCACGAGCTCTACAGGCGGCAGTACACGCCGAAGGTGAAGCGCCGAAAAGCCTGCAACGCGTGCTCGCTGAAAAACGTCTGCCTGCCCGTGATATGCGGGAGCAAGCGCGCGTCGGAATACGTCGAGAGCGTTCTCGGAGCGGAGGATGAGCCATGAAAAAACTCCTGAATACGGTCTATGTGAACAATCCCGACAGGTATCTCTCGCTTGACGGCGAGAACCTTGTGATAAGTCAGGACAGCGCGGAGATAGGCAGAGTCCCGCTCCACAACATCGAGCGCGTGATGACCTTCGGACACGCGGGAGCAAGTCCCGCGCTCATGGGGAAGTGCGCCCGCGACGGCATAGAGCTTGTCTTTATGAGCCGCAGCGGACATTTCCTTGCACGCGTCGAGGGCGAGGTGCGGGGGAATGTCCTGCTCCGCCGACAGCAGTACCGTTATGCCGACGACAGCGAAAGATCGCTCGATATCGCAAGGAATATGATATCGGCAAAGCTCTACAACAGCCGCTGGGTGCTCGAGAGAACGATAAGAGACCACGGCGCGAGGATAGACACCGACCTTTTCTGCAGGAAGTCGGAGCTCCTGCAAAGCGCAATAAAGCAGGCGCGGCAGGCCCGCGACATGGACGCGCTGAGAGGTATCGAGGGAGAAGCCGCGTCGGTGTACTTTTCGGTGCTCGACGATATGATATTGCAGCAGAAGGAGGATTTCCGCTTCGTATCGAGGAATAAGCGCCCGCCGCTCGACAACGTCAACGCGCTGCTTTCCTTTGCGTATTCCATGGCGACCGGGATGTGCACGAGTGCGCTCGAAAGCGTCGGACTCGACCCGTACGTCGGCTTCATGCACACCGACCGCCCCGGAAGACGCTCGCTCGCACTCGATATGGTCGAGGAGTTCCGCGCGGTGCTGTGCGACAGGTTCGTGCTCACGCTCATCAATAAGAGGCTGGTCAGCCGCGATGACTTCGTCAGGCGCGAGGACGGCGCGGTCATACTAACCGAAAACGGGAGAAAAAGCTTCTTCACTGCATGGCAGAAAAGGAAAGCGGAGGAGCTCAGGCACCCGTTTTTGGACGAAAAGGTGGAGTGGGGGATGCTCCCGTATGTTCAGGCGCTGCTGCTTGCGAGGTATATACGCGGCGACTTGGACTGCTATCCGCCGTTTATGTGGAAGTGAGAAAAATGCTGATACTCGTGACATATGACGTGAATACGCAGGATAAAGACGGCAGGAAGCGCCTGAGAAGAGTCGCGAAGAAGTGCACTGATTACGGCGTGAGGGTGCAGAACTCCGTCTTTGAGTGTATAGTCGACGCCGCGCAGCTGAGGACACTGAAAAAGGCTCTGTCCGACGAAATTGACCCGAGCCGCGACAGCCTGAGGATATACAATCTCGGGAACCGTACGAAGTCGAACGTAGAGCATATCGGCGCGAAGTCGGCTATCGATCTTGAAGGCGAGCTTATCTTTTAGTGCGAACCGCAAGCGAACATAAAAACGCGGCTCATTCGCACCTGCATTGTTGCTGAAAACAAAGCAAAAATCGCTCTTTTCGCAGCTTGGGAGCGGAAAAATCCGAGCTGCATTGTCAGAATTGTATAATCGGCGGCAGCGCATAGCACCGCCGCTGTACAGTTTTGCTGTCTCCCTCCCCACGGAGGGAGTGGATTGAAATACATTTTGGC
>JAUMVH010000166.1 GCA_030530245.1 Ruminococcus sp. | reverse complement strand
GCCAGCCGCCGCCCCATATCCAGTGAGCCTCGTTGGGATATATCAGCGCAATAATAACGCCAGAGTATATGCAGTAGGAAAGGAACTTTGTTCTTTCTGCCATTGCACCTGAGACTATAGTTGCCGTAGTCGCGCAAAATACAAGGTTGAATATGAACTGGTCCCACTGGAAGTCAGCATAGCTTGTGAAGATGTCGAACCCTGGCTTACCTATGAGACCTATCAGGTCCTCGCCGAGAAGAAGACCGAAGCCGATGAGTATGAACATTACTGTACCGATACAGAAGTCCATAAGGTTTTTCATAATGATATTGCCTGCGTTTTTAGCACGGGTGAAGCCTGTCTCCACCATCGCGAAGCCCGCCTGCATAAAGAATACCAGCGCTACTGCTATCATGAACCAGACGCCGAATATTGTTTCGTTTGTGCTCTCTGTTATCTGAGATATAATTGTTTGAGCGTCCATTTGGATTCCTCCTTAAAATAACAGCATAAAATTCAAAAGGGTGCATGATGCCATAAGACATCATACACCCCTTTGTGTATGGAATTAGCGCTATAAACCAAAAAAAGAGAGCCGAAGACTCATCGTCCTCAGCTCCCTTGCTGTTCACAATGCCATTATAGACCCTTGCGAGAGATTTGTCAAGCGGTTTTTACAAATTTGACGTATCGCATATTTTTTATTTTGAGTTAGCGCAAAATAACTGGTAATTTTGAACGAAACCGTAAAAATGCACATTTTCCCTATTGACATTTCCGCTTTAACGTGCTAAGATTAATTAGAAACAAGGACGTTTGTGCAGACTATCTGTCTGTACGGACGTCCTTTTTATTATGCGATGCGGATCAATGGCGCTCCGTATCGGAAAGGCAAGTGAAGGATATGGACAACTTCAGAAACGATAATCCGTATGAACAGCAGGGACTTTACAGCCCGCGCTTCGAGCACGACAACTGCGGTATAGGTGCAGTCGTGAACATCGGCGGCGAGCAGTCGCGCTACGTCGTAGAGAACGCCCTTACTATAGTAGAGAAGCTCGAGCATCGAGCAGGCAAGGACGCCGAGGGAAAGACAGGCGACGGAGTCGGCATACTCGTGCAGATGCCGTACAGCTTCTTTATAAGTGAGGCGCAGAAGCTCGGCTACGATATCGGAGCTAAGGGCGATTTCGGCGTGGGAATGTTCTTCTTCCCGCAGAACGAGCTCAAACGCAATCAGGCGAAAAAGCTCTTTGAGATGATAACGAAAAAGAACGGTATGGAGTTCATCTGCTGGCGCGAGGTGCCGACAGACCCCGCCGTCCTCGGACATAAGGCGTACGCGAGTATGCCGCATATCATGCAGGCGTTCGTGAGACGTCCTGCGGACTGCGTACAGGGGCTCGACTTCGACCGCAGGCTGTTCGTGATAAGACGCGAGTTCGAGCAGTCGAACGAGAACACCTACGTCTGCTCGCTCTCGAGCCGTACTATCGTATACAAGGGAATGTTCCTCGTGGACGAGCTGAGAGCGTTCTACGGCGACCTTCAGAGCGAGGATTTCAAGTCCGCGATAGCAATGGTACACTCACGCTTCTCGACGAACACAAACCCGAGCTGGCAGAAGGCTCACCCGAACCGCTTCATCGTCCATAACGGCGAGATAAACACAATAACGGGCAACGCTGACAAGATGCTCGCCCGCGAGGAGTCGATGAGCTGTGAGTCGCTGAAAAACGATATGCACAGGATACTCCCCGCGATAAACGTGAACGGCTCGGACTCCGCGCGGCTCGACAACGCGCTCGAGTTCATGGTGATGTCGGGAATGCCGCTTCCGCTTGCGGTGATGATAACCATTCCCGAGCCTTGGAAGAACGACAAGACGATATCGAAGGCAAAGTACGACTTCTACCAGTACTACGCGACGATGATGGAGCCGTGGGACGGTCCCGCGTCGATACTCTTCTCCGACGGTGAGGTCATGGGCGCAGTCCTCGACCGCAACGGTCTGCGTCCGTCGCGCTACTGCGTGACGAGCGACGGCTTCCTCATACTCTCGTCCGAGACAGGCTGTATAGATATCCCGCCCGAGAAGATAGTGAAAAAAGACAGGCTACGCCCCGGAAAAATGCTCCTTGCCGACACAAAGCAGGGACGTATCATTGAGGACGACGAGCTCAAAGCGACCTACGCTTCACGTCAGCCCTATGGCGAGTGGCTCGACGCGAACCTCGTCCGTCTCCACGACCTGCATATCCCGAACAAGGGAGTTCAGACGTACCCGAAGGACGAGCTTGCAAGACTGCAAAAGGCGTTCGGCTACTCTTACGAGGACAT
Organism: Ruminococcus sp.; assembly: GCA_030530245.1. Classification (GTDB taxonomy): domain Bacteria; phylum Bacillota; class Clostridia; order Oscillospirales; family Ruminococcaceae; genus Ruminococcus. Next base: position 3,749 of record JAUMVH010000166.1, on the reverse strand, counting down.
CAAGAGCAGTATCCTTCCCATGGCGGAAAAAGGCGCGGAGCCTATCGCTTCCATGGGCAGCGATATCCCGCTCCCGCCGCTCGACAAGCAGTCGCCGCCGCTGTTCAACTACTTCCGCCAGCTCTTCGCTCAGGTGACGAACCCGCCCTTTGACGCAATACGCGAGGAGGTAGTTACAGACACCAGCGTCTACATCGGCAAGGACGGCAATATCCTCGAGGAGCGCCCCGAGAACTGCCACGTCCTCAAGATAGAGAATCCTATCCTCACCGAGACGGATATGCTCAAGATAAAGAGCCTCAACGCGGACGGACTCAAGACCGCAGTTATCCCGATAACGTATTATATCGGCACATCGCTCGAAAAGGCTATAGAGCGCCTTTTCATCGAAGCAGACAAGGCTTACCGCGACGGAGCGAGCATACTCATTCTCTCCGACCGCGGCGTAGACGAGTACCACTGCCCGATACCGTCGCTCCTCGCAGTTGCGGCACTCCAGCAGCACCTCGTCTCCACGAAGAAGCGCACGGCAGTAGCGATGATACTCGAGAGCGCAGAGCCGCGTGAAGTCCACCATTTTGCGGCACTTCTCGGCTACGGAGCGTGCGCGGTGAATCCCTACCTCGCGCAGGAGACTATCCGCTCGCTCATCGACGACGGCACGCTCGACAAGGATTTCTACGCCGCCGAGGACGACTACAACAGCGCTATTCTCCATGGCATAATCAAGATAGCCTCAAAGATGGGAATTTCCACGATACAGTCCTATCAGGGCAGCAAGCTCTTCGAGGCAGTCGGTATCTCGCAGGAGCTCGTCGACAGCTGCTTTGCGGGGACTGTCAGCCGTATCGGCGGTATCGGTCTCGCCGAGATAAGCAGGCGCACGGAAGCGCTCCACACAGCTGCTTTTGACCCGCTCGGACTCCATACCGACAATAACATCGGAAGCACTGGCAGCCACAAGCTCCGCAGCGGCAAGAGCGACCACCTCTACACTCCCGAGACGATACATCTGCTCCAGCAGGCAGCGTGGACGGGCAGCTACGAGACCTTCAAGAAGTATTCGGAGGCTCTTACCCGCGAGGACAACGAGCTCACGCTGCGCAGTCTGCTCGATTTCAGATTCGACGAAAACGGTGGTATCCCGATCGAGGAGGTCGAGCCCGTAGAGTCTATCTGCCGCCGCTTCAAGACGGGCGCGATGTCGTACGGCTCTATTTCGCAGGAGGCACACGAGTGCATGGCAGTCGCGATGAACAGCATCGGCGGCAAGTCCAACAGCGGCGAGGGCGGCGAGAGTCCCGAGCGCCTCAAATCTGACAAATGCTCCGCGATAAAGCAGGTGGCGTCGGGACGCTTCGGCGTTACGAGTGAATACCTCGTTTCCGCGCAGGAGATACAGATAAAAATGGCACAGGGCGCAAAGCCAGGCGAGGGCGGACATCTTCCCTCGGGCAAGGTCTATCCGTGGATAGCGAAGACCCGTCACTCGACCGCAGGCGTGGGACTTATCTCTCCTCCGCCTCATCACGACATCTATTCTATCGAAGACCTCGCGCAGCTCATATACGACCTCAAAAACGCCAACGACAAAGCGCGTATCTCCGTCAAGCTCGTATCGGAAGCGGGCGTAGGTACAGTCGCGGCAGGCGTTGCGAAGGCGGGCGCGCAGGTGATACTCATCTCGGGCTACGACGGCGGAACCGGCGCCGCTCCCAAGAGCTCCATCTACAATGCGGGACTCCCGTGGGAGCTCGGACTTGCGGAGGCTCACCAGACGCTCATGCTCAACGGACTGCGCTCACGCGTTCGTATCGAGACCGACGGCAAGCTCATGACGGGTCGCGACGTGCTCGTTGCGGCACTGCTCGGAGCGGAGGAATTCGGCTTTGCGACAGCTCCGCTTGTAACTATGGGCTGCGTGATGATGAGAGTCTGCAACCTCGACACCTGCCCGATGGGCATTGCCACACAGAATCCCGAGCTGAGAAAGCGTTTCCGCGGCAAGCCCGAGTACATCGTGAACTTCATGCACTTTATCGCGCAGGAGCTTCGCGAGTACATGGCAAAGCTCGGCATACGTACGGTAGACGAGCTCGTCGGACGCACTGACCTGCTCTGCACAAAGGACAGCGCTGAGTCTAAGCACATAGATTTCACGCAGATACTCGCTCAGCAGTCGGCGGGTGGAAAAACGCACTTCGAGCCCGAGGACATCTATGATTTCGAGCTTGACAAGACCATTGACAGGCGTGTTATAATTAAAAAGATGGGAAGCGCGCTCAAGAGCGGAGCTTCCAAGTCGATCTCCATTGACGTCGTCAACACCGACCGCTCGGTAGGCACGCTTTTCGGCGCGGAGATAACACGTATCCACGGCGAGAACGCTCTCGCGGACGACACTTACACGGTGAAGTGCACGGGAAGCGGCGGACAGAGCTTCGGCGCGTTCATTCCGAAGGGACTGACCCTCGAGCTCGTAGGCGACAGCAACGACTACTTCGGCAAGGGACTTTCGGGCGGCAGGCTCATTCTCAGCCCGCCGAGGACCGCGGCTTTCAAGGCTGACGAGAACATCATTGTCGGCAACGTAGCGCTCTACGGAGCTACCTCGGGCAAGGCGTTCATCAACGGTATTGCGGGCGAGCGCTTCTGCGTGAGAAATTCGGGAGCCATAGCCGTCTGTGAGGGCGTGGGCGACCACGGCTGCGAGTACATGACAGGCGGACGCGCAGTGATACTCGGACGCACGGGCAAGAACTTCGCGGCGGGAATGTCGGGCGGAATTGCCTACGTCCTCGACGAGGAGCACGACCTCTACACGCGTCTGAACAAGGCGCTCGTTTCGCTCGAGTCAGTTACCCGCGAGGTCGATATCGCCGAGCTGAAAGCGATGATAACCGAGCACGCCGAGGCAACAGGCTCGGAGAAGGCAAAGCGCATACTTGCCGATTTCGGGAAGTATCTGCCCTGCTTCAAGAAGGTAATACCGCACGATTACGCGAAGATACAGTCCACCGTTGCCGAGCTCGAAAGAGCGGGCGTAAGCAGCGAGCAGGCTGAGATAGAAGCGTTCGAGCTCATCAGGAAGGAGGCGTGAGCAATGGGAAAGGCAACAGGATTTCTTGAATTTGCAAGAACAGACACGTCGGCAAAGGAGCCTACGGAGCGCATTAAGGACTTCTGCGAGTTCCACGTGCCTCTCAGCGACGAACAGCGCCGCGAACAGGCGGCTCGCTGTATGGACTGCGGAGTGCCGTTCTGCCAGAACGGAAAAATGCTCTGCGGAATGGTATCGGGCTGCCCGCTCAACAACCTCATTCCCGAGTGGAACGACCTGCTGTACCACGGTCAGAAGGAGCAGGCACTGAGCCGACTTCTGATGACGAACAACTTCCCCGAGTTCACCTCACGCGTTTGTCCCGCGCTCTGCGAAAAGGCTTGTATCTGCGGGGTTTACGATTCACCCGTGACCGTCAAGGAAAACGAGAACTCGATAATCGAGTACGGCTTCGCGAATGGGCTTATGGAGCCGCAGGTGCCAGCAGTTCGCAGCGGAAAGAGGGTAGCGGTCATCGGCTCGGGTCCTTCGGGACTTGCCGCCGCTGATACGCTCAACAAGCGCGGTCACAGCGTCACCGTATTCGAGCGCTCCGACCGTGTCGGCGGACTGCTGATGTACGGCATTCCGAACATGAAGCTCGAGAAGCACATCATCGAGCGCCGCGCCGAGCTCATGAGAGCGGAGG
>JAUMVH010000165.1 GCA_030530245.1 Ruminococcus sp. | reverse complement strand
TATCAAATGTGATGAATCCCGATTTTGAAAGCTCCCCGGGGCTTCTGAACAGCTCGATAATACCGTGCTCTACTCCAAGCTCGGGTATCTCAACCACCAGTGTGTATGAGCGTGAATTCATAGATGAAGCATCACTCCTCTCAAGCGAGGTATCCGACAGAGCCTTCATCAGGTCGCTGAGAGTCGGCGTGACTTCAAGACGGCGACCTGTGTCACGAAAGCCCCGATACGCCTCCTTTATCACGACCGTATTCTCAAAATCGGTAGCTTCGAGCAGCTCTCCGAGGGTATCACAGTTCACGGACGAGTAGTATAGCTTCGGCTCTGAATCAGCTGTCTCCTTCACTGCGCAGACATAGGTCGGAGAGAAATCCTTATAGGTATACAGCTTGCAGGCTGACTGCTCGTCGTCGATCCTAAGAGTTCCCTCACCGTAGTATTCACCGATATCCTCGGCGGCGGCAGTTATCTGCTCGTTGTCTCTGCTGCACATACGGTAGACCTTGTTCTCGCCGTAGACAACTCGCTTCCACGGGAGGTACTCTATGTCGGTCACTGGCAGCTCCGTTGTTGCAACTGCGGCACTTGTCACCACCGCGGTAGTTTGCACAGCCGCTCCTGTCGTTTGAGCAGCAGTAGTCGTCATCGGAGATGTTGCCGCAGTCGTGGCGACCGCTGTTCTTGTCATTCGAGCCTCAGTCACGGTCGTGCGGACTGTTGTTACTGTCTGCCGAGCGGAAGATGTAGTCGCATTAGTTGAAACTGCGGTCGTTGTCACCAGCTTTGTAGTTGTCGTCTTCGGAGCGGTAGTGCTCGGAGAAGTGTGAGCCGCCGTTGTCTCCGCCGAAGTTGTCTCGGTCTCGACTATGATACCCGACTGAGTCGGAGTAGGCTTCTTCGGCGGTCTGAGCGCGTATGTCGTCAGTCCGACACCGAGTACAGCCGTCGCTCCCACGCCTATTGCAAATGAACGCAGTATCATTGTCCTGCGGCGCTTGCGCTCCGCTATCATCTCGTCACCGCGCTTCATCAGGAACTCCGCGCTTTTTTCATATCTGTCCATTATACCCCCTCCTTTCAAGCTCCGAACGTAAAGAATTCTTTGCACGATAAATGAGGTCAGAGAGCTGTCTCTGAGTTTTACCCATAATATGTGCAGTTTCTGCATTGGTAAGCTCCTCAAAGTATATGAGATACAATACCTGTGCATATTCTTTCTTCAAAGCACCGATCGCCTGATGAAGAATGATGTTTTGCTCTCCCTTTATGTATTCAGCCTCGATATCTGTTTCATCTGAAATATAGTAATAGTCGTCGATCGGCTCAGAGCTTATTCGCTTGGACTTTTTCAGATAATTCAAAGCCGTATTTCTTCCGATAGTGTAAAGCCATGTCTTGAACGAGTTCCCGCTCCTGTAACGCGGCTTATTGACATATAGCTTCAGAAATGCTTCATCGGCGGCTTCTTCAGATAAGTGGATGTTGCTGACAAAGGAATTGATAAACAACACAAGACCGTCTTTGTATTGCCGTATTATTTCAACAAACGCTTCATTGTCACCATTAAGGAAACGGAGGTAGCTACTTGCACCGTTATCCATATTAGCTCCTTCTGTGAAATTGATCGTGGATCGATTTGCTTTCATTACTTATACAAACAAGTTTACGCATTCTCGCAGTCAAAACAAATATTTTTATTATTTAACTTGTATTATATACTATAACCGCAGCTCTGTCAATAAAAAAACAGCGGCACTCAGGTGAGTGCCGCTGTTTCGGTAATATGGAGGAAAATCATTCGGTAGCTAATCTTGAATACTCGGCAAGAGCGTACGATGCGTCGGCGGAATCGACCTTGCCGTCACCGTTTTTCTTAAAACAGTATCCGTCATTTTGATGGCTTTATGTTGATGAGAGAGTCCTTTGCTTCGAGTGATGCTCTGTACTCCATTTCCATTTCAATATGAGTTACATAATCATATTTCTTGTAGTAGAAAAGATAGGTAATAAGCCATGAAGCTTCCCTTGCGTTTACAATGCCGTCCCCGTCCAAATCACAGTTCTCTTCTATCCATTCACAATCGTTTTCAGAAAATATCCCGTTTGAAAACCCTGTCGACTTTTCCGCATAGAATTTAAGCATATAATAGGTATCCATATATCCGATAGAGCCGTCACGATCTGCGTCGGGGAAAAGCTCGCCCGCGTCGATTTTCTCAAACATTTCAAGTTGATAATCAGGATAGTCCTCGGTCTTTCTGTTGAGTGCTTCATATTGCAGCTCGTAGCTCTTGTCGAAGGAATCCTTTACCTCTCTTACGTCTTTGCTTAAATTGGTAAACACAAAGTTGGGGAAAGGTCTGCTGCCTGCATATTCGCGTGCTGTCTCTTCAATAGTCTCAGCGTCGGGGATTTCGGCATTGTGATACAGCATATAGTCAGTCAGCACATAGATACCTCGGTGAATATCATAAAAATCCTCCGCTCTTTCAAATACTTCCATATCTGGGAACATCTCGTCAAAATTGTACGGGTATTCCCCCCTTCTGGCGTATTGGTCGAGGCAGAAGATATACGCCTCCAATTCAAACGCGTCGTACATATCGACATTGCCGTCATCATTGAGGTCAAACGTGAAATTGAGCTCACCACGGTCATATTGCAGTATCAGCATATAAGTTCGGTCATTTATAAGCATCGGGAATGTGGGTATACGCTCACCGTTTTCGTTTACCGCGGGAAGAGCCTGCACTACAGGCATCATCTCGGGCAGTTTTATAACGATATCAGCTATCCTCTGCTCGATGTCCTTGGTGGTGGGAGCAACGCTCGTGAGCGTTGGCGGCTCTGTTCTGACAGCGGTAGTGGTATTTGCGGCAGTCGTCCGACTTGCAGACGCGGTCGTGCGCGCCGCTGGCGTAGTACGCCGAGCGGGAGCTGTGGTCGTCGAGCCCGTCCCCGCGGTCGAGGTGCCAGCCGACGTGGTCGCATTCGGACGCTCCTGCGTAGTTTCAGGCTTAGCAGTGGTATGCTCCGCGGTGGCAGCCTCGGTCGTCGTCTCCGCGGTCGTCTCGGTCTCGGATATGATATAGGAGCTCTCCGCGGTCGGACGCTTCGGAGGTCTGAGCGCGAATGTCGTCAGCCCGACGCCGAGTACGGCTGCCACACCAACTCCGATAGCACACGAGCGCAGTATCAGTTCCTTGCGGCGCTTGCGCTCGGCTATCATTTCGTCGCCGCGCCTCATTATCTCCTCGGCTTTTCTGCGTATATCACTCATGACGCTCCCCCCTTTCCAGCTCTGCCCTGAGAGCCTGCTTTGCACGGTATATCAGATCGGATATCTGACGCGATGACTTGCCCATAACTTTTTCCGCTTCCTGATTACTGAGTCCCTCAAAATATATCAGATAAAGCACCTGTGCATATTCTTTTTTTAGTTTCCTCATAGTGTTATGAAGGACAATGTTTTCTTCACCTTGTATGTATTCAGCCTCAATGTCGGTCTTATCTGAAAGGTAAACGTAGTCGTCTATGGGAGCATACCGCCTCTTCTTCAGCCTTCTCAGATAATCTAATGCCGCATTTTTTCCTATAGTATAAAGCCACGCCTTAAAAGAATACTCGCTCTTATACCTTGGCTTCTTTACATACAGCTGCATGAACGCATCGTCGGCGGCTTCTTCAGAGAGATGCATATCACCGACAAATGAATCAATAAACAGAACAAGTCTGTTTCTGTACTCTTCAACAAGCTCAACAAAGCCTTCTTTATCACCATCAAGGAAACGTAGGTAGCTGCTTGCACCGTTATCCATATAGTTCTCCTTGCCACTTAAGCAGTCTCGGGATATTTGCTTTCACACTATATACGAATGTCGTACACCGATTCTCGCAGCGAACGGATATATTTTTATTATTTAACTTGTATTGCTTCAAGGTTTTTATAAAGTCCCGAAAACAAAAAAGCCCTCGGGAGACCGAGGGCTTAGCTGTTTTATGCGGTGAAATACGAATCATATTCCGTCCAGCCGGCGATGTGACGCGAGAGGATGACCGAGTCGATGAGCGTGACACTGCCGTCCTTGTTGATATCTGCGGCTGTGTCATCGATCGTGACATCGCTCCAGCCCGCAACGTAGCGCGAGAGCGTGACGTCGTCGAGCTTGTCAACTATACCGTCGCCGTTTACGTCACCGCTGAGCACGCTCACAGACACGAACGTGTATCCCATCTGATCGGCGTATTCCTCCGCCTCTCCGCCCGCGGGACCGTAGATCGTACCCGCAAAAGCAGCGGCGAAGGTCTCGGGGTCGGTGCCGTTGGAAATAGTCTCGGGCATGGCATATATCATCGAGTCCTCGGCAGTCATGTCAATGGTTATCTTCGCGAGCTTTGGATCTGCCTCAAAGACAGCGTTGTCGATAAACTTGCAGCTCGCGGGGACGTACACGCTCTCGAGCTCGTCGCACTTCGCGAACGCATTGTACCTGAGGGTCTCAACGCCGTCGTTCAGCACTACCTCCTTGAGGCTGTCGCACTCGAGGAAGGCGTCGTACTCGAACAGCTTCACGGAGTCGGGGAAGGTAACGTCCTTGATATTGGTGTAGGCGAACGCCTTGTCGCCGATAGTTTCCGTGCCGTCGGGGACAGCGTAGGTATCGCCGTAAGCTGGCGGATAGAGCACGAGCTTTGTGCCGTCAGCGGAGAAGAGCACGCCGTCGATGTCCTTGAAGTAGGTGCTTTGGGGGTCGACGATGAACTGCTTGAGATTTGGGCACCCCTTGAATGTGGAGCGGAACATACCCGACCTGAGCGACGCGGGAATGATCACGGTGACGACGCTCTCGTTCGCGCCGAAAGCGCTCTCCTTCACCGAGCTGACGGGCAGACCGTCCACCTCGGGGAGGATATTCACCATCGCGAGCGAATCGCTGACCGCCGTGACCTCCGCCTTAGTGTCGGTGAGGTGGTAGGTGATGCCGTTGACGGTGACGTTCTCGTCGCGGTGCTCGACCTGCTTGAAGACGGCTTCGATGTCGTTGGTGAGGTCGACAGTGTACGTCGTAGTGGCATCGGTGGAGAAGGTAATGCCGTCCTTTTCCCAGCAGAGGAAGGTGTAGTCGTCATCGGGGGTGGCGGTGAGAGTTATAGCCTTGCCGTAGTAGAATTTGCCGTTGAACTCGGAGTTTATATCGCCCTTGGCGGTGGCTGTACCGTGCTCGGTGGTGATATTAACGGTCTCGAGGTCGCGTCCGAAGCGGGCGAAAACGGTCAGATTATTCAGCACGGGGAACTCGCGCGGGTTCTCGTTGCTGAGGAGGGTCGTGCCGCCCTCTGACGAGTACCAGCCGTCGAAGTGAAAGCCTGCCTTGGGAGTGGCGGTGAGGATAGCCTTCGAGAGGTACTCATACGCGCCAGCTCCCGAAATATCGCCGTATTCCTCGTTGTACTCGACCGAGAGGATATACTTTGCCTTGCCAAAATGCGCGGTATAGGTCTCGTCCGCGGAGGCGTTGAAGGTCAGCGGATTCTGGGTGTATTTCTTGCCCTTGCTGTCCTCCCAGTAAGAGAAGGCGCAGTTTGTCTTCGGGGTCGCGGTGAGTGTGACTTCAGCACCTTCCTTGAATTCTCCGCCGCCTTCAACTGTACCCATTGCGACGTTGAAGGTATTGGCTTCTATGTTGTAATGTATTTCTTTAAAATATGCAATATAAGAATGTGTTGAGTCTTTTTCAAACGGACCTACTTTAAGAGGATTATCAGTGAATTTTGTTTCGTTCTCATCCTCCCAGTAATCAAAAGCATAGCCAGTTCTTGATGTTGCAGTGATTTGTGCTTTAGTATCTGTGAGGCAGGTTACAAGATTGTTTGTAAAACCTTGAGTAATATTGCTTGATGATGAATCGACGTAATAAACATCACCATCATATTTCTGAAAAGATATTGTAGGCTGACTCTTTGCATAGTCATAGGCAGTTGAATCCTCAAATCCGATTATTGTCCCCTCTGACCATACTATAACGGAAAATTGTTCGCCAAATATCAGCGGGTCATCAAAAATACAGTTGG
>JAUMVH010000164.1:3768-6096 GCA_030530245.1 Ruminococcus sp. | reverse complement strand
CTCGGTCGGCTGAAAGGATGACATATCGACCTTGCGACTGCATAGAGGGTAAGAGAAAGAAAGCGATGCCCTCACCAATGCGTAGAGAGACAAAAGCAAAGGAAAGATCGCTATGAATGATAACAATAACAATGTCGCTGTGAATGCGATAACTGAAAATGTGTCCGAATATAAAATCGGTCATACCACCTACATCGTGAAATTACACTTTAACTCTGCGGCTCAGGAGAGCCTTTCGGATATTTTGAATAGGCTCATCATCAATGACTGCGAGGATCTCCTCGGTGAATCCAGACAAATAACTGAGACGCAGGCTGTGTAATGTTGGTATTACAGCGCATTGAAAAAGGCTATTTTCTGCGCTATAATATACTCAGCTTGCTGTATCTGTCGGAAAGAGAGGTAAATTATGACAGACAAGATAACAGCATTATATTGCAGACTCTCCAGAGATGACCTTTTGCAGGGCGAGAGCAATAGTATCACTAATCAGAAAGCTATCCTCCAAAAGTATGCAGAGGATAACGGCTTTAATAATACAGTTTTCTATGTTGATGATGGAATTTCGGGTACTACCTTCGACAGAGAAGGATTCAAGGCTATGATGTCTGATATTGAAGCAGGCAAAGTCGGAACTGTCATCACCAAAGACCTTTCAAGACTTGGACGTGACTACCTGAAAACAGGCGAGTACATCGAGATCATATTTCCTGATTACGATGTTCGCTACATTGCCGTCAATGACAATGTGGACACTGCAAAATCTGAGAATGAACTGCTTGCTTTCAAGAACATTTTCAATGACTGGTACGCCCGTGACTGTTCAAAGAAGATACGGGCAGTATTCAAAGCAAAAGGTCAGTCGGGCAAGCCGTTATCCAAGCCTATCTACGGCTACAAAACTTCTGAGGTAGACAAGCATCAGTGGATAATTGACGATGAAGCTGCCAACGTGATAAGACGAATATTCAAGCTTTGCATCGAAGGTTATGGACCTTCAAAGATTGCCCGTATGCTTACAACTGAAGGAGTACCAACGCCAACTGCATACGCTTGGTCGCAGGGCAGAGACAATGGTCATAAAAACGCAAACCTTAACCGTTGGGATCACAGAACAGTTGCGAGTATATTAGAACGTCCCGAATACTGCGGACATACTGTAAATTTCAGAACTCGTAGAAAGTCTTACAAGGTCAAGAAGACTATTCGCAATCCACAGGAAGACTGGCTTATTTTCGAGAATACTCATGAACCTATAGTTACTCAGCAGCAATTTGATTTGGTGCAGGAGCTTCGCAAGAATAAACGAAGGCCGCAGAGATTTGAGGAGGTCAACCCTTTTTCTGGTGTATGTTACTGTGCCGACTGTGGTAAAAAGATGTACCTATGCCGTTCTGCAAGCTTCAATGACGATCAGGAACACTTGAAATGTTCCACATACGCTAATGATACGAACGACTGTACCGTTCATTATATCAGGACTTCGGTTCTCAGTGAAATCGTTATAAGCGAGATCAACAAGCTACTTGTTATGGTAAAGAACAACGAAGATGAGTTTGTACAGACAGCCATGAATAACTCTGTTTCAAAGCATTCCACGGAGCTTACAAAGGCAAAGAAAGCCCTGAAACAGGCTGAGAAGCGTATTACTGAGCTTGACAGACTGTTTACAAGGCTTTACGAGGACAATGTTTCGGGTAAGGTGTCAGACGAACGCTTTTCTATGATGTCTGCTGGATATGAGGACGAGCAGACGAAGCTGAAAGGGAGTGTTACAGACCTTAACAAATTCATTGAGACTGCTGAACAGAAGTATGCCGACGTGAATTCGTTTATAAAGGTAGTTCAGAAGTATGAACATATCACGGAGCTTACGCCCCAAATCATGCATGAATTGATTGACAGGATAGAAATTCACGCTCCCGATAAAAGCAGTGGGCATCGTATTCAGCAGATCGACATTCACTTCCGCTTCGGCGTTGCTACTGCAACAGCCATTGCAGACCGCAGGGAATACACAAAAAAGAGAAAGGCTGCGTAGGCGATTCTACGCAACCTTCACTTAAAACCATTAATACTTCTTTATGAGCGCTACTCTTGTGTGCGCCCGCGGTCAAAGGCGGGCGGTCAAGGCGGGCGGACACACGGGTCCGCCCCTACAAATTATGTGCACGCTGCACAAACGGCGTGTGCAATATTTGTGCAGCCATACGAATTTTCAGAAAATGCAAAATTTTTTCGTCTTTTTTGCCTCCGAAAGTCACTTATATATGAAACTGTCTCTACGGACGGAAAAGGAGGACTTAAAAATGAAAAAAATGGTGGCAA
>JAUMVH010000164.1:0-3758 GCA_030530245.1 Ruminococcus sp. | reverse complement strand
TATCCGCGCTCGCACTCATCGCGGCGTGCACAGCCTGCTCGGACGGCGGCAAGAACTCGTCGGGCAAATCATCGGGAGTAACGTCGGGCACGGTCAGCGAAATCGCCGTGGCGCAGACCGCCTACAAGGGGGACAAGCTGCCCCTCCCCGACGACTTCTACTTCCCGCAGACCCTCGCCTGCGCGGCGGACGGCTCGCTGCTGCTCATCTACGACGATATGTACTTCACCGTGCGCGCGGTGAAATATGACGCGGAGCTGAACATGGGCGCGAGCTTCGACATCGAAAAGGAGGAGGGCGAGTACCTCTCGTGCTTCGAACTGACGGACGCGGGACTGCGCGCGCTCGGCTCACGCGGCGCGGAGGACGGCGGGACGCTCCTTGCAGTGCACACCTACTCCGACGACGGCAAGATCACCGACACGACCGAGCTCGGCGACCTCGGCGGACGCCTCAGCGCGAGCGGCGCCCGCGTGCAGAATGTCAGCTTCCGCGGCGAGGAATGCCTCATCACTCTCGACAATGCCGCGGTCATAGCCGACGGGAGCGGCAATGTCGCCGACTACTGCGACATCGACATCGGCTCGACCTACGCCTTCGACCGCGACGGCGGCATTATATGCTGCTTCTACAAGAACGCCACCCGCCTCGACAAGCTCCGCAAGCCGAGTGAGTCGGAGCTCTCCGAGAACCCGAACGACGCGTCAATGCTGCGTTCTCCCGTTATGGGCGACGACCGCTATTCGGCATATCTCGTCCTCAACGACGGCGTCTACGGCATGACCGCGGACGGCGCCAAGGTGCAGCTCCTCGACTTCATCGCCTCGGGCTTAAAGCCGTCCGAGATAATCGCGATAATGCCCTTCGGCGAGGACAGGTTCGTGGCGTGCACCGAGAGCGAGCTCCTGCTGCTGACCGCCCGCCCCGACGACTACACCGACGAGCGCGAGACCGTCATCGTCGGTATGCACAACCACGTCAACACGGTTAATCTCGATATGGCGACCGATTTCGCAGACAAGGTCGACGGCTATCAGGCGGAGTTCCGCGAATACGAGTACGGCAGGGACGACCTGTGGAGGGACATCCTCGCGGACGACTCTCCCGACGTCTATATCCCCTACGACCACGGCGAGCTCTACAGGTACGTGAACCTCGGGGCGCTGGCGGATTTCGGCGAGCTCCACGACAAGTACGGCGGCATGAGCGAGGACGACTTCCTGCCGAATATCGTCAGCGGAATGAAGTACAAGGGCAAGCTCTACTCGATGACGGGATATTTCACTCCCCAGCTCAACATAGCCAAGCGCGGCGTGCTCAGCCGCGAGCAGGCTGAGTGGAACTACGATGAATTCTACGACTTTGTGGCGGCTCAGCCCGCGGATATGTACCTCGCGGAGCACTACGTCATGGACGATTCAGCGGAGGTCTTCAGGTGGCTCTGCGGCGAGAACATTTCCGACTGGGTGGACTACGACAAGGCGGAGTGCTACTTCGATTCGCCCGAGTTCGTAAGGCTGCTTGAATCCTGCAAGAATGCGAACTGTATCGGCAGCTACGGCGATAGCTACTACGCGAATGTCACGCCTGAGCAAATGTCACTGGACGCGTCTGAAAACATGAATATGCTCGGGAACCAAAAGGCGCTTTTCGGCGGTATGTTCGGTATTGACAGGTTAGATTCCTATATTCATTCAGCCTCGGCACATTCAATGACCCTTGACGATATCACGCTCGTATATCCGCCAAACAACAGACGCGGCGGGGTTTTCAGACCGCAGGACGAATACTGCGTGCTGACGAGCGGCAAGTGTCAGCAGGGCGGCTGGGAGTTCGTGAACTATGTGCTCGGCTACAATGTTCTGAGCAATATTATGCTCCCCTTTGGCTATCCCACGAATAAAGAAGCGTTTGAAACTTTCATTCAGAAGTCTTACGAGAACGCAAACTCAGGCGATACTGTCAACGCTAATGTGAACGGCTACAGGTTCTCCTACGACCCGAGCATGACGCAGGAGCAGTTCGACTACGTCAAGGACGTCATTCTCTCGTGCGACAGGATAGGCGCGTGGGACGACAAGCTCAGCCCGATACTCACCGAGGAATTCGGCAGCTACATCGCGGGCGAGGCGTCCGCCGAGGACTGCGCGAAGATGATACAGAACCGCGTATCCATCATGCTCAGTGAGCAGGCATAAAAACAGGGCGGACATCAGTCCGCCCTAACGTTTTATTGAACGATACGCTTTGTAGGGGCGCTTTCCGAGCGCCCGTGTATCGGCAGAGCTTTATCGGGCGAGCGGAACTCGCCCCTACAGGGGATATCAGTTTTCCTGCTTGACTACCTCTTCAAGGCGGGAGAAATATCTCTCGGAGTAGCTGCGGAACTCGTTGCGGAAGGTCTCGTCGTTTTCCTTGACGTCGTGGAGGTAGGCGTGGATATTGGTCTTCTCGTCGGTCTCGATGAGGCAGCCCGCAATATTTGAACAGTGGTCGGAAATACGCTCAAGATTGGTCAGGATATCTTGGAAGATGTATCCGAGCTCGACCGTGCACTCGTCGTTTTGCAGACGGCGGATATGGCGGTTTTTCAGCTCGGTGCTGAGGTTGTCGACTACCTCCTCGAGCGGCTCTACCTTGTGAGCAGCGGCGAGGTCGTCGGTGATATAGGCATTGAACGCGATGGAGATGTTCTCGGAAATAGCCTCCGAGATGACCTTCAGCTCGTTTATGCACTCATCGGAGAACTTGATGCCCTTCTCCTTGCACTCCTGCACCGATTCTATGAGGTTTACGGCGTGGTCGGAGATACGCTCGAAGTTGCCGACGCAGTGCATCATCTTCGAGACCTTGCGGCTGTCTCTGCCCGTAACGGAGCTCTTTGACAGGCGCACGAGGTAGCTGTTTATCTTGTCCTCGTAGTGGTCGATGAGGTCCTCGGCGTCGATGACGGACTTGACCTTTTCCTCGTTATACGGCGATACGAGGAGCTCGAGCGCGTCGTTTATGGCTTCGCTCGTGATATTTGCCATTTCGATGGTGGTGCTGCGGCAGGTCTCGACTGCGACCGCGGGAGTCTTGAGGAAGCGCTCGTCGAGTCCGCGCAGGCGGTTCTCCTCGACCTCGACCTCTCCGCCCTTCTTATCGCGGACAACGAGGTGCGAGAGCTTGACGAGCAGACCCGTGAACGGCAGGAACATAATGGTCGTCGCGACGTTGAAGACGGTGTGCATTACCGCGATACCGACGTAGCCGACGCTCTCGTTCATGATGTCGCCGAGGCCCGTGAAGTTCTGCAAAAGCAGGATTATCGGCAGCAGCACGAGCGTACCGATTATCTTTACGAGTATGTGTATCCACGCAACGCGCTTGGCGTCGCGGCTTACGCCGAAGGTGGAGAGCAGAGCGGTCACGCAGGTGCCGATGTTACAGCCCATGATTATCGGCAGCGCCATACCGTAGGTGAGCGAGCCGCCCGAGAAGGTCATGAGTATACCGATAGAGCCCGCGGAGCTCTGAATAACGCCCGTGAACGCGGCTCCGACGATAACGCCGAGGAGCGGGTTCTTGAAGGCGGTGAGTTTTTCCTGAAACTCGGGCGAATCCTTGAGCGGAGCCATTGCCTGTGACATGAGGGTCATACCCGTCATGAGCACCGCGAAGCCGACGAGAATGCGTCCGATATCCTTGTGCTTGTTCTTCTTGCAGCCCATTATCATGATGATGCCGACGAGGGCGATGAGAGGCGAGAAAGCCTC
>JAUMVH010000163.1:5165-6137 GCA_030530245.1 Ruminococcus sp. | reverse complement strand
TCAAGTACAAGGACGGCGGCGGCAACTTCAACAAGGACTGCTGGATGACAGTCGCCAAGATAAAGGACGGCGGCTGGGTATACTGCCCCGAGGGAAGCGAGACCTTCGATGACCTCAGGGACCTCACAATGCTTCTGTAATAATAACGACAACGGGGGAGAATGAGTTCTTCCCCGTTCTTTTTGGAGTGATACAATGGCTGAGACTATTCTCAAACAAACGCTGATAATGCTGATGCTCATGCTCGTGGGAGCACTGAGCGCGAAAACGGGGCTGATAAGCTCCGCCGCGAATAAGGACCTGTCGAAGTTCGTATTGCAGGTCGTGAACCCCGTCGTCATATTCATGTCGTATCAGACGGAGCTCAAGCCCGAGCTCGTGAAAAAGCTCCTGCTCACGTTCGGGCTGTCGGTGCCGGCGATGGCGGTGATGATGGTGGGAGCGTACCTGCTAATTCGCCCGAGGGAGGGCAGAAATACCGAGATAGAGCGGTTTTCGTCGATATACTCGAACTGCGGCTTCATGGGCATACCGCTCGTGAACGCGCTGTTCGGCATGGAGGGCGTGTTCTGCCTGACGGCGTTCATCACGGTGTTCAACCTCTCGGTGTGGACTCACGGCGTCATACTCATAACGGGCGAAAAGGACGTTAAATCGGTGCTGAAGGTGCTGCGCTCGCCGACGATGATAGCGATAGGGCTCGGACTGCTCGCCTTTTTCCTGAAAATAAGGCTGCCCGAGATACCGTCGAAGGCGCTCGGCTTCATCGCGGACATGAATACGCCGCTCGCGATGGTTGTTTCGGGCGTCACGATATCCGAGACGAGTCTGCTTTCGATAGTGAAAAAAGCGGGCGTTTACAGGGTATGTTTCTCAAAGTTGATTTTACTTCCGTTTATACTAACTGTTATATTTTTGTTCCTTCCCGTCGATGAGCAGGTGAAGATGACAGTGCTCGTCGCAGCAGCTGCT
>JAUMVH010000163.1:0-5127 GCA_030530245.1 Ruminococcus sp. | reverse complement strand
CACTCTGCTGTGCATTCGGAGCGGTAAGGACTCCCTCTACGCGTCCGAGATCTTCGCCGCGGGAACTATACTCTCAGTTATCACATTACCGATAGTAGTAAAATTTACGGAATATTTAACAAAAATGATAAGTTAAATTTGTTGCTAACGCTGATTTTTAGAATTTTATCCAAAAAAGGTTTTATTTTTTTTTAAAATGTGTTATACTATATATACGAAAAGAACTATTTCCTTGACTATTGCAATGCAAAAGGAAAGGATGGCTGACTGAGGTGCTGCCGATCGTCCTGCGGTCCGCCGATCCGAATCAATATCACTGAAAGAACGGAGTATAACCCATGGAAAAAAGAGGAATCAGCAAGCTTGATCTCAAGCGGCGCAACCGTATGCAGATACTGCGCGTCATCAGAGAATCAGGTCCAATTTCAAGAGTTGACGTGGCAAGCGCTCTCGAAATAACAAGAGCTGCTGTCACAATAATCACCAACGAGATGATCGAGGAGGGTGTTCTCGTTGAGATCGGCGAAGCTCCGATCAATACAGAAAAGCTCCAGAAGGGCAGAAGAAAGATCCTCATCGACATCAACGTCAACAGCCGCTTTGCACTCGGCGCAACGGTCGATGAAAAGGAAGTCAGCATAGGTCTTACCAACCTCAATTCCGAGGTGCTCGACAAGTCCAGTATGGTCATCGACGAGAGGACTACCAGCAAGGACATCATCAACTACATAATCAAGGCAAGCAATACCATGATCGAGAACAGCGCCCTCACCAAGGACAAGATCCTCGGTCTCGGCGTAGGCGTAGTGCCTTCGATGTGGGGCAAGCTCAAGATCTTCTACAAGGACGGCGTGCTCGATTTCACGAACTTCATCGAGAAGCTCTCGGGCAGCCTTGACATCGACATACACTGCGGCAACGCTATCGGTCTGATGGCGCTCGCAAGCAACGATTTCAGAACGCAGAACGGCTATCAGACAAATACCGCTTTCCTTCACAACGGCAATCAGGTCAACCTCGCCATCGTGAACAAGAACGAGCTCTCTAACGACTACATCTCATACACTTCGATGATAGAGAAGTACATCGTAAGTCCGAACGGACGCGCTTACGAGGGCTATCCCAACGGCTCCGTAAAGGCTGAGCTTTCAAGATCGGCAATGCTCTCGGCATTTTACGAGATCTATTCCAAGGACAAGACCCCCGTGCTCTATGAGCTCACAGAGGGCGACAAGTCGAGGATAAATACGGATACAGTCTTCATGGCGCTCATGAGAGGCGAGGAGCCCGTAAAGAACCTCGTTGACGACATCATCGCGAAGTATACCGTGCTCGTGAACAACCTGTCCATCAGCCACTTCGCGAAGAAGATAGTTCTCCACAACTATAAGCTCAACGAGAAGCAGTTCGACTACGTGAAGCGCGAGATGATACGCCTCGTCAGCGAGGACATCGCGGACAGAGTCGTGCTCAGCAAGCTCGACGGCAAGAACAACTTCCTCGGCGGCTGCGCGCTCATCATTCAGGACAACTTCTACACAATGGGCGGTATGCAGAAATAACGCCCGCGGACAAAAAATAAAGTGTCAGGTCGCCGACCTGACACTTTTTTGCGTTTTTATACTCCGCAGTCCTCGTAGTCCTTCCACTTCTCGAAGTAGAGCTTGTTGCTCCAGCTCTTGTAGAGAATGTAGAGTATCGAGCTTACGGCGATGAATATTGCTCCGACAATGGGAAGGAACATATGCAGTACCTTCTTCGGATTTATCTCTTCTTCGGTCTTTTTACGTCTGCTCATTTCTATCCCCCGCTCTTTATTCTGCATTGGTTTCAGCGCCTTCAACGGGAGCAGTCTCGGGAGTTATCTCCTCGGGAGCGGCATTGCCGTTCATCTCGGCGATGAGCCTCTGAAGCTCCTGATCCACCTTTGCGTCGTTTTCAATCTGTGCGAATTGCTGCTGAAGGTCGTCCTGCTGAACGCCCGCTATCTCGGTAAAGGCGTCAGCCTCGGCTTCCTTCTGCTGTACCTTTTCTTCCATGCGGCTGAGCTTCTCGAATGCGCTCTTGCCGTCGAAGCCGCCCTGTGCAGCTGCGAGCTGCTTCTTCGTGTCAGCCATCTGAGCACGTGCGATGAGCATTGCCTGACGGGACTTCGCTTCCTCGAGCTTAGCCTTGAGCAGCTCTACCTGCTCGCCTATGGTAACGGTCTGAGCTGATATGGACTCGTACATCTGCTGATAGCTCGCGACCTCCTCGTCAGCCTTAACCTTGCGGGAGAGAGCCTGCTTGGCGAGGTCCTGCTCGCCGCGTGCGAGAGCCGCCTTAGCCTTGTTTTCCCAGTTAGAGGATACCGACACAGCCTCTTTGTACTTATTCTCCGCGAGACGCTCGCTCGCCTTAGCCTTTCCGTAGTTCTGAGTAGCCTTGGTAAGCTCCTTCTGCATATCGGCGATTATCTGCTTGACCATTTTCTCGGGGTCTTCAGCCTTGTCGATAAGGTCGTTGATGTTAGATTTGAGCAGGTCGCTCAATCTTGCAAATACACCCATTTATTCATCCTCCTGTTCGCGATAAAAATAGAGCGGCACGGACTTAACACGTGCCGCTGATACTATTATAGGATAAAACGCCGAGATTGTCAAGTGTGAAAACTAAGATAGGCTGTAGGGGCGGCGTTCCGCCGCCCGCCATATAGCCGAACAATTTGCCGCAGCCAAATGTAGGGACGCATTCCGTGCGTCCGCCCGACAAATCGCGCGAATACAAACGGCACAGCAATCACGCGCGGAATAATTCCGCGGGCAAACAAATGCGGAACGGAAGTAGGGGAGGCTCTGCCCCACGCCCCGCTGGGACACTGTCCCAGACCCTGCGGGGTGACTCCCCACAGTGTGGGGAGATGTCAGCGAAGCTGACAGAGGGGACGGGCTCGTTGAGCCTGCCCTCGACCCGCAAGCCTTTGAAAAGGCTTGAGCGAAACTTTCGGCTTCGCGCTTTAGTTTTTCCGAAACGGTAGATGTCTCCGCGCGGCATGATTATTCTCCCTTGACGTCTATGACAACTATCTCGGAAATAGTTCCCGTCTTGAAGGGGAGAGCCCAGCCCGAGATACCGCTCGTGACGATGAAATCGGTGACGTTCCTCTTCTCGTGACCGTAAACGCGGTCGTTTGCACCCATGAGCAGTCCTATCTGTCCCGCGGGTATCATGGGACCGCCGTGGGTATGTCCCGAGAGCACGAGGTCAGCCTCCGCGGCTGCCTCCTCGGCGTAGGAATTGGGCTGGTGGTCGAGGACGATATTGTAGCGCGAGCTGTCGAGCCCGCTGAGGAGCTCGTCCATCGCGGCTCTGCCCTCGCCGTATTGCTCCTCGGACTTGTCCTGCCTGCCCGTTATGTAGAAGCTGTCACCGATGAGCACGCTCTCGTCGTCGAGGATAGTCACGCCGTTTTCGAGCAGGCACGCGTCGAGCTCTTCGAGGTCGAAGTCGCGGTAGCCCTGATAATAGCCCTTGTCGTGGTTGCCGTAGACGTAGTAGACGCCGTACTTGCTCTTTATATCGCCGAGAGCCTCACACGAGCGTATCATATCGGCGCGCTCGCTGTCGTCGTCGACGAAGTCTCCGACAACTACCACAACATCGGGCTCAAGGGCGCTGATACGCTCCATCTGCTCGGCGAACCGCTCACCGTCGAGGGTTATGCCGAGGTGCGAGTCGGCTATCATGGCTATGCGTATGCCGTCGCCGACGTTCTTATCGGTGTGGAGCTCGTAATTCGTTATGTATATATGATGCGCGAAGAACCAGCCGAAGCCGAGATATACCGCCGTCGCGACGAGGGCTGCGGCTCCCGCTATGTAGCGCTCGGGCTTCTTCCCGCGTATTTTATGCACGATAGCGGCGATGATGTCACAGAACAGCCATATGATGAACAGGTGTATCATCACGACGGCTACCGACCACACGTTGACTATCGTCCACGCGCCGCACACCGCGACCGCTATGACTGCCGCGAGCACCCACGCGAGGAAGCGGTGCTTCTCGCCGAGCTTCTTTACGAAGCTGAACCTGTGGAAGCCGCAGACGATATACACTGCGCCCGCGACCGCAAACAGCAGCACCGCGCCGAATATCGCCAGCCACATAGCCATATTATTCCGCTATGACTTCCTTTATCGCCGCGAGGAGCTCGTCGTAGCTCTCGAAAGCAGGGAACTGAGGGTAGTCCTTCTTTATCTGTTCCGTGCTGCGGAAAAGGAAGCCCGCCTTGCTTGCCTGTATCATGCCGAGGTCATTGAAGCTGTCGCCGCTCGCG
Source organism: Ruminococcus sp. (assembly GCA_030530245.1). GTDB lineage: Bacteria > Bacillota > Clostridia > Oscillospirales > Ruminococcaceae > Ruminococcus. The sequence goes on along the minus strand of JAUMVH010000163.1, from coordinate 812 downwards.
ATGGTCTCGAAGCCGATGGACTGGAGCGCCTTCACGGTCGTGAGCTTGGACTTCTCGCATCTCATCTTGAAGCCTGTTATCTCGCCGTCGGGAGCTACCTCGAGCGTGTTGCAGAAGATAGTGGGCATACCGAGCTTCTTCATGAGCGGAGCGGCAAACTGCGTGAATGTGTCGCTGATGATGACTACCTGACAGAGCGAGCGGAGCTCATCGAGGAACTCCTTGGCGCCCTCCATGGGGTCTATCTTGGCGATGGTGTCCTGTATCTCCTTGAGTCCGAGACCGTGCTCCTTGAGTATGCCGAGACGCCACTTCATGAGCTTGTCGTAGTCGGGCTCGTCGCGTGTAGTGCGCTTGAGCTCGGGGATGCCGCTTGCCTCAGCAAACGCTATCCATATTTCGGGTACGAGTACGCCTTCGAGGTCGAGGCAGGTGATATACATTGACATAATTGATTCCTCCATTGGGTTTGATATACAATATTATAGCATTTTCTGACGCACTTGTAAAGAGCAAAGGGCGCACAAACTTATATCCTGAATCTATATCGGTATGAGGCGGTGAGAGCACGCCGCTGTAAATTTGGAATGAATGTGAATGGATTTTCGCAAAAATTCCACATTTCTTGGTAATTTCATTAAGACTATTTTAAGATTGCATGAATATAATCAGAGACATAGAGAACGATTGTGGTACCAAACCAAAATCAATGACAAGGAGTTTGATCAGAATGAAAAAATTTAACACAAAGAAGCTGTTAGCCGTACTTTCATCGGCGGCTATGGCAGCAGGAGCACTTCCCTCGGTGACTA
>JAUMVH010000162.1 GCA_030530245.1 Ruminococcus sp. | reverse complement strand
TATTATAGGAATATATAATAAGTTTTGTTTACGAAATCATATTCAAATACATTCATAGACATGAAAGTATTTATTCTGTCGTAGTCTGACTGTTTACAGCCTCAAAAATTGGTTTTACAATATTATTATCATACAATTCTTTTCCACTTTTTAAAGAAGTGGAAGACATACCACGATCTAAGGTATGTTTAGCGATAATCGCATAATAAAATTTTAAATAATCATCAATTGCATCAGTATTTGAAAAATTATTGTTTTCAAAATATTCTTTTATAATTGTATCAAAGTTTGTATTTTTCCCTGTATAACTATCCATCCAAGCTTGATTAGTAGTATTTATAAATTCAGCTAATTCTTCATCTAATACATATTTTGTAAAATCCACGTTTCCTTTTGTTAGTTCAGATATTGCTGCAAAAGCAAGCGTATCTGAATATTCATAAAATTCTTCTTCTGAATATTCTTCAAATACATTTGATAATACTTCTGGTGCTATTCCTTGATCATGGTTTAACATTGCCAGCATTGCTTTACATTCATAATATCCGTCTGTGTCACCATATACTCCGTCTATTATATAGCCATTGTATAAATCTTTCTTAAATTGTTTTGTTAATTCTTCATATGCTTTAGTTGCTATTTCCGTATCAGGATTTAAAAGGTCTTTTTTTGTAAAAGAAGTAGAAATAATTGGTGGATGTGTTTCGTTGATGAGGAATTGACGTAATCCTTCCGTCCCGCCTGTCGAGGTATAGGCATAATATGAAAGTATTGCTGAAGCGTCTTTAGCATCAACCATTCCGTCAGTCTTTACATCTGCGGCTATTATCTGTAAACCGTTGAGTACATTCTCTTCTCCGGTCGCTAACCTCGCATATGCAGAAAGGATAAAGGTAGCATCCTTGGCATCTATAAAGCCGTCATCATTAGGGTCGCCCAAAAAGTCGACTCTGTCAAAATCGGAAGATGCGTATGTCGGAGTAGCTAATGAAGACACTATCATTAAAGCTGTGATAACAGTGGCTACAGTCTTTTTCATCATAGGTGGACACCTCCCATAATATTCTGCCTAAATTATACACCATTCCGCGCGCAGTGTCAATCGCCCCGTTCTTATTTACGCGAGCTGTCAGTGCGCGCCGTCCATCCAAGCGTTATACGCCTGAAATTCGACGTCCTCTTTCTTCATTTTTCTGAATTCCTCAACGGAGCCGTACAGTACTCTCTCGTAGCTCGGGGTGCTGTTGTAGCCGCCGCCGACCGCGGTATAATCGGTGCTGACGATGACGCTGCTGCCCGAGCGGTAGACAATGTAGCTGTGACCGCCCGCACTGCCGCCCGAGATGATGTCCGACTGCTTTATCCTGCCCTCCGCAGCTTCGGGAGCGCGGGAGGTCTTGGCTTTTTTCTCATTTTTCAGTTCAGTCTGATGTACCTTTTTCTTGTGCGACATGGTATACCTCCCTGCAGCGGCGTTATTGAGTACACATTGATTATACACCATTCCGCGCGCGGTGTCAATCGGCGCGTTCACAAAATGTCCTTGACTAATATGGCAAAATAGGGTATTATATAATTGTATCTTTATGCGGAGTCGGCGCTCCGCTGAACAGGAGTTTGCTATGAGGAAATCTAAAGCTTTCGCAATGCTTCTTTCCGCGGCTATCTTAGGCGGTTCCGCGGCGGGCTGCGGTATGGGCGGTGGTGATAGTGTGGATTACGTCTGGAGCAATGTCGCGATAGGCGGCGGAGGCTACATAACGGGTATAGTATACAATCCCTCGGAGGAGGGGCTCGCCTACGTGCGCACCGACATCGGCGGAGCGTACCGCTTCGACAAGGCGCAGGACAGGTGGGTGCCCATCACCGACTCCCTCGGCGGCGACGAGTGGAACCTCATCGGTATCGAGAGCATAGCCACCGACCCCGTCGAGCCTAACCGCGTGTATGCGGCGTGCGGAACATATATGGGCGAAAACGGCGCTATTCTTGCCTCCGACGACTACGGCGCGACGTGGAAGCGCTTCGACCTCGACTTCGGCTGCGGGGGAAACTGCTCGGGGCGCGGAGTCGGCGAGCGGCTGAAGGTCGACCCCGTGAACAATAACAACGTTTATTTCGGCTCGCGCACGAGGGGACTGTGGAAGTCCGAGGACTACGGCGAGACGTGGGAGAAGGTGGAGTCCTTCCCCGTGGCGGGTGACTACTATCAGGAGGGCAACGCGATCGGCGTGATGTGGGTCGAGTTCGACCCTGCGGCGGGCGACGTGTACGTCGGCGCGGCGATGATGAACGGCGAGTGCGTGTACAGGTCCTCAGACGGCGGCAGGACGTGGGAGACCCTCCCCGCGAACAATGCGGGAATGTACCCGCTGCAGGCGGTCATCTCCGAGAACGGGCATATGTACCTTGCCTACTCGGACACGGCAGGTCCGAACACAGACCCGAAAAACGGCGCAGTTTCGGCGCTCGACCTCAAGGCGAAGACGTTCGGGGACATCACCCCGAACGTCGGCGACGTCAGATACGGCGGCTTCGGAGGTATCACGCTCGATAATCAGGCGCAGGACACGATAGTCGTGACCTCGCTGAGCTTCTGGGACGACAGGGGACACAACATCTACCGCTCGGAGGACGGCGGCAGAAGCTGGAGCGCGCTCTACACGAAAACGGAAAAGAACTACACAATGGACGTGTCCGAAGCCGACTGGCTGACGTGGGGGCGCGATGAGGCTTCTATCGGCTGGTGGACGGCGGCGGTCGCGCTCGACCCGTTCAACTCCGACAGGGTGAGCTACGGCACGGGTGCAACGCTGTACTCGACCGTCAACCTCACCGACCTTGGCAGCGGCACGCCCGTGACGATAGAATTCGACGCGAAGGGCATCGAGGAGACCGCCGTATTCGATATGGTGGCTCCGCCGTATGACGAAACGAAGCCGCAGATGTACTCGATAATGGGCGACCTCACGGGATTTGCGCATATGGACGTGACGGTCCCGCCCGACGACGCGCACTTCATGAAGAACGGCAACGCTACGTCGGTCGACTGCGCGTGGCTCGACGGCAACTGCGGCGTGTACACGAGCGAGGCGAAGAAGTCGCTCAACTACACGACCGACGGCGGCGCAACGTGGGAATATATCCGCCGCCTGCCCGAGAAGTCGCAGGGCGGTTATGCGTGTATGTCCGCCGACGGCAAGACCATAATATGGCGCCCGTCGACGCTCAGCGGCAAGCCGTACATGACTCCCGACTACGGCGAGACATGGTACAACTGCGAGGGGCTGAGCATGGGCGCGACGGTCATCGCAGACAGGGAGAACCCCAAGAAATTCTACGCTGTCAGCAGCGGCAGCTTCTTTGCGTCGGACGACGGCGGCTACAGCTTCAAGTCCACGGGAGCTATCCTCACCGACAACAGCAAGCTCGTTGCGGTCGGAGGTCACGAGGGGCACGTGTGGGCGTACAACGGCTCGTACCCGATGTACAGCGAGGACGGCGGCGAGACCTTCACCGTGCTGAAAACGGCGAACGCGAAGGCGCTCGGCTTCGGCGCTCCCGAGAAGGCGGGCGGCTACCCGACCATATACATCATCGGCAATGACAACGTTGAGAGCAACAGCACGCCGCACGGCGACGGTATCTACCGCTCGACCGACAAGGGCAAGACGTGGAGCCGCATCAACGACGAAAGCCATCTTTTCGGCAATATCACCCCGTCGATAACGGGAGACAGCGAGGTGTTCGGCAGGGTCTACTTTGCCACGAACGGCAGGGGAATAGTTATGGGAGACGCTGCGGATAAATGATAGATAAGAAGAAAACCATTGTGCTCGCGCTCGGTGCGGTCATGACCGCGGCAGCAGTCGGAGTATCGGCTCTGCTGTCGACGGCGGTCGTCAACCGCAAGCGCTACCCCGTGTTCGGCGTCGATGTCTCGAACTATCAGGGCGAGGTCGACTGGGAGCGGCTCGGGGAGCAGGGCGTGCAGTTCGCGTTCATCAAGGCTACCGAGGGCAGCGGGCACGTCGACGAGTCCGCACGGCGCAACATCGAGAGCTCGGCGCAGACCGACATCAAGCGCTCGTGCTACCACTTTTTCAGCTTCGACAGCAGCGGTCACACGCAGGCGCAGAACTTCATCTCGGTCGTGGGCAGGGACGATATCGACCTGCCGCCCGTAGTCGATATCGAGTACTACGGCGACAAGGCTTTCAGCAAGCCTACCCGCGGGGAGGCAGAGGAGGTACTGCTGCCGCTCCTTGACGAGCTGGAGCTGTACTACGGCACAAAGCCGCTGATATACACGACGATGCCCGTGTATCTCCGCTACGTGAAGCCGATATGCGGGGACGGCTACCCGCTGTGGATACGCTGCAAGCAGACCGAGCCCGACTTCGTGGACTGGACGTTCTGGCAGTACGACGACCACGGCGAGCTCGACGGCTACTACGGCGACGAGAAATACATCGACTTCAACGTCTTCTGCGGCAGCAGCGACGAGTTTGAAGATTTTGCAGCAGACTGGAGGTCACGATGAGACCATTTGAACTGATACCGCCGATAAAGGACTATATATGGGGCGGAACGAAGCTCCGCGAGCTGTACGGCAAGGAGAGCACGCTCGAGCGGCTTGCCGAGAGCTGGGAGCTCAGCTGCCACAGGGACGGCGTGAGCGTGATAAGCGGCGGAGAATTCGACGGCATGACGCTCCCCGAATTCATCGGAGCACACCCCGAGGCGCTCGGCAGGAACTGCGGCAGGTTCGCGAGCTTTCCCGTGCTGATAAAGCTCATAGACGCACGCGACGACCTCTCCGTGCAGGTGCACCCCGACGACGAGTACGCGCTCCGCGTCGAGGGCGAGTACGGCAAGACCGAGGTGTGGTACGTCGTCGACTGCGACGAGGGCGCGGAGCTGATATACGGCTTCGCGGAGGAGACCGACACCGAGACCTTCCGCAAGGCGATAGAGGAGGGGACGCTCCTCGATATCGTGAACCGCGTGCCCGTGAAAAAGGGCGACGTGTTCTTCATCAGGGCGGGTACGCTCCATGCCATAGGCAAGGGCATACTCATCGCGGAGATACAGCAGAGCTCCAATACGACCTACCGCGTCTACGATTACGGCAGGCTCGGGGCGGACGGCAAGCCGCGCGAGCTCCACATCGAAAAGGCGCTCGAGGTCACGGACTGCAAGCCGCCGACCGTGCGGTACGGTCAGCCCGAGAGGGTGAATATGGCGGGAATGTGGCGGACTCCGATAGCGGAGTGCGAATACTTCTCGGCGGAGAAGTACGACATCTACCGCTCGCTCACCGTCGGCAGCCCCGACACCTTCACGCATATCCTCTTCCTCGACGGCGAGGCGGAGGTGATGTATGGCGGCGAGTGCGTCATACGCGCAAAAAAAGGCTCAAGCGTGTTCGTTCCTGCGGGGACGGATACGTGCGATATAAAAGGCAAATGCAGTATAATACTCACAAAGGAATCTAAAGGAGGAAATCAAAAATGAAATATTACGTAGGTATAGACCTCGGAGGAACAAACATCGTCGCGGGCGTCGTTGACGAGGAGTACAAGATAGTTGCCAAGGCGAGCACCAAGACCAACTGTCCGCGTCCCGAGAAGGAGATAGCGGAGGATATGGCTAAGATGGCTGTGCAGGCTGTCGAGAACGCGAACCTCACCCTCGACGACATCGAGTGGATAGGTATCGGCACCCCCGGTATCGCGAACAGCTCGACGGGTATCATCGAGTACTCGAACAACCTCGGCTTCAAGGACACACCCATGGTGAAGTACATCACCGAGTTCCTTGGCAGGAGCGACAAGCCCGTATTCATCGAGAACGACGCCAATGCGGCGGCTTACGGCGAGTTCGTGGCGGGCGCGGCTAAGGGCGCAAAGAATGCGGTATGTATCACGCTCGGAACGGGCGTCGGCGGCGGTATCATCATTGACGGCAAGATTTACGCAGGCTCCAACTTCGCGGGCGCGGAGATAGGTCACACGGTAATCGAGGTCGACGGAGCGCAGTGCTCGTGCGGACGCAAGGGCTGCTTCGAGGCTTATTCCTCGGCTACGGGACTTATCCGCATGACCAAGGAGGCTATGGCTGAGCACCCCGACAGCGTGATGAACAA
>JAUMVH010000161.1 GCA_030530245.1 Ruminococcus sp. | reverse complement strand
ATATACTTCCCTAAGAATATGCTTCAGGTCTGGGGAATAACCTTTCTTCAGAAAGTTTTTTCCCCAGTAGATTCACATAACACTTCTGTATAAGCATCACGCTTAAGTTAGGCGGTCGTTTTTTGCGCTCGGGGACATTGTTCCGTGACAGCAATGGTGAAATTCAACAAATTTGTACGCCTGACAAGACAAATTTGCGAGCGGTTGACAAATGTTCCGAAACAGCTTTACAAATTCGCAAAAATATTGTATAGTAATAATGTATAAAGATAGACGCAATGTTGTTTTGTTAATTATTTTGCGGCATTGTGTACGGGAAATGGGTTTCTGAAATAATCAAATTACAGCTTTTATCAAGAAGGAGTATGATTACTATGAAGCTCAAGTATTCACCTTTCATCGTCGGACTCTTCTCAGCCTGCCTGCTCGCAGCAGCGCCGCTCTCTGCTTCTGCGGCAGAGACATTTCCAAAGAGTATCGGCGACGTCAACTTCGACGGCAGCGTAACGATAGCCGATTCGGTCGCGATATTGCAGAGTATCGCCAATTCGGGCAAGTATTCGCTCTCAGACGCTGCCCGCGACCGTGCTGACGTGTTCAACAGAGGAGACGGTGTCACCGCGCGCGACGCCCTCTCCATTCAGATGTATGACGCGGGTATGATATCCTCGCTGCCCGAGTCGTGGGCGGAGGTCGAGACCACTACGGAGCCTCCCACGGAGCCCGCGACCGAGCCTCCCACCGAGCCGCCTGTCGAGCTCGAGGACGTGGAGACCTACATCAAGCTCAACGGCTCAAGCATAGCCGTCGATGGCAAATACGCGCAGGCTGAGGGCTCCCGCGTGACTATCAGCCACTCGGGAAGCTACTACATCGAGGGCTCCCTCAGCGACGGACAGATATGGGTAGAGGTGCCCGACGAGACCGTCGACACGGGAACGGTAAAGCTCATCCTGAGCGGAGTCGATATCAGCGGAAAGAGCGCTCCTGCGCTGTTTGTGAAGAATGCGGAAAAGACCTCCGTTACGATTTCCGACGGCACGGAGAATATCATCTCCGACGGCGAGACAGCCTATTCGGGCGACTTCCTCGACACCGCTCTCATCGAGGCTAAGGACGACCTCACCTTCAAGGGCGGGGAGCTCGGAACGGGCGTCCTCACGATAAATGCGAACGCACAGAACGCCGTTGTCTGCAACAACGATGTGAAGATAACTGGCGGCAATATCAACATAAATACCCTCAGCAAGGAGGGCAGCAGCGACGCCGTAAAGGGCAAGGCTTCGGTGTCTGTCAAGGGCGGAAGGCTCGTCATCGACTCCGAGGGCGACGGTATCAAGTCCTCGAAGGGAAGCGTCGATATCTCCGACGGCGAGATCGTCATCAAGGCAGGCAAAGACGCTATTCAGGCGGAGACCGAGCTCAACATCTCGGGCGGAGATATCTCAGCTTGCGGTGACAGGGGTCTGCGCAGCGAGGGCACTATCAGTATCACGGGCGGAGAGCTCCTCGCGACCGCGACCGATAACCAGTGCGACAAGCTCACCTCCACCGAGCAGCCTGCGATAGTCCTCGACCTCACCAAGCAGTGGTCGAAGAACAATCCCATCGCCATCACCGATTCGGACAAGAACGTCATATTCGACAAGAACACGCGCAAGAAGTACCGCTATGTGGTAGTTTCCTCGCCCGAGCTCGAGGACGGCGCTTCCTACAGGACATACGCGGGCGGTATCGAGGTCAAAGCCTCGTCCGCTGTCAAGGCAGGCAAGCCTGCCGCATTCACGGGCGTCAACAACTCCGACGACGCCGACCTCCTCTACGGCGACCTTTTCAACCAGAACAGCGTCCACAGGATAGAGGTGGAAATGGACAACTGGGACGAGTTCCTCAGGCACTCGCAGGACGAGGAATACTACCCCTGCAACGTCATCATCGACGGCGAGCGCCTCGAAAACGTCGGCATAAGGACGAAGGGTCACAGCTCGAATATGTTCGTTTATCAGGCGGGCAAGGACAAGTACAGCTTCCGCTTCAAGCTCGATAAGTACGACAAGTATCAGAACTACAAGGGACTCACCGAGCTCTGCGTCAACAACTTCTACTCCGACCCGTCGTGTATGCGCGATGTGCTCTGCTACAACGCGATGTACGACCTCGACGCCTACGCTCCGAACGTCGGATATACCGATATGTACCTCAATGGCAAGCTCTACAGCTTCTATCTGCTGTGCGAGCAGCCGGGCACTACAGTCGGCGAGCGGCTTGCTACCGCTGACGACGCCGTGTTCTACAAGGCGGCTGACGTCGGCAACTCCTACGACTGCACGTTCAGACCGTCTATGGCACTCAACAACTTCGAGGTCAAGTTCGGTACGGACGACGAGCTGAAACATATCCAAGAGGTCAAGGACGCTATCAACAAGGTGTCCGCTGACAACTATAAGTTCATCGAGGACATAATTGACGTCCCGAGCTTCCTCAAGGGCTTTGCCGTGAATGCTGTAATGGCGAACTACGACAGCTATAACGGTCAGATGGCTCACAACTACTACGTGATGTACAACGAGGGCAAGATGTACTACGTCGGCTGGGACTACAACCTCTCTATCGGCAACTTCATGGACAACGGCGCGGCGGCGGAGTCCGATATCACTACGGGACTCTATCAGGCGAACGCGAATGACCGCCCGATGCTTACGAATCTCCTGAAGGTGCCCGAGTACAGAGAGATGTACTACGGCTACGTCAAGGATATAGTAAGGCTTTACAGCGACCCCGAGAAGTCGGTAAACGAGCTCGCGACGCTTATCCGTGACCACGTTAAGGCAGACCCGAGATTCTTCTTCACATACGACCAGTTCGAGCAGAACATCGCCAAGAGCCCGAACGGACTGCAGGTCAGCCAAGGCGGCGGCATGGGTATGTGGGGCGGCTTCGGCGGAATGTGGGGAGGCGGCGGAGGTCTCTTCTCCTACGGCGGCGACAAGGTCTCGATCGTTGACTTTATGATAAAGAGGAACGAATATATCCGCGGAAAGATCGGTCAGTAAGCTTGTACCGAGAAAACGGCAGCGCTCAGGAAAAGTCCTGAGCGCTGTTTTATGTATTGCTTTTTAAGCCGATCTGTGTTATACTTAGTATATGAATAATGCGGGTATCCCGCACAGAATACGGAGGTTTTGATCATGGAAGCAATCGAAAAGGTTTATCAGTTCCTCGACGAGGCGCAGACGTACTACCTCGCTACGGTCGAGGGCGACCAGCCGAGAGTAAGACCGTTCGGCACGGCACTCCTCTACAACGGCAGGCTCTACATACAGACGGGCAAGATAAAGCCTGTCTCCAAGCAGATAGCAGCGAACCCCAAGGTCGAGGTGTGCGCGTTCAAGGACGGCAAGTGGCTCCGTGTTGCGGGCGAGCTCGTCAACGACGACGACCGCGCCGTAAAGGTCGCAATGCTCGAAAAGATGCCCTCGCTGAAGGCTATGTACAGCGCTGACGACGACAACACACAGGTGCTCTACTTCAAAAACGCAACGGCTGTGTTCAGCTCGTTCACCGAAGCACCTGAGACGGTTACATTCTGAGCGGAAAATATCAGCTTCTCCGACGGACATAACATCAAGGCTGATACCGATCCGGAGGTGCATAATATGAATGAAAACTTTGACCTGCAGAACTACCTCATCGAGGGCGTAGAGGGCGTTGTCTCCGAGGCTCTGAGGGCGACACTCAAAAATCCGAGGGAGAGCGCGTTCATGCTGAGGTTCGCAGCCGCGAGCCGTGCCGCTTCAAAAAAGCGCAGGAAGGCTGAGGACAGCGGCGAGCATATCCCGCCCTTCCTCATCGCGAGCATCACCAGCAGGTGCAACCTGCACTGCGCGGGGTGCTATTCGAGATGCAGCAGCGCGACGGTCGATTCCGAACCCGTGGAACAGCTCTCGGACGCGGAGTGGCTGAGAATATTCGACGAAGCCGACGAGCTGGGCATAAGCTTTATCCTGCTCGCGGGCGGTGAGCCTATGCTGCGCCGCGATGTCATCGAGGCTGCGGGCAGGAAGCAGAATATCCTCTTCCCTATCTTCACCAACGGCACGTTCCTCGACGAGCGCTATTTCACGCTATTCGACAAGTGCCGCAACCTCGTGCCGATAATGAGCATCGAGGGTGACCGCGAGCTCACCGATTCAAGGCGCGGCGAGGGTATATTCGACAAGCTCGTCGCGGCTATGGACGAGTTCAGGAAGCGCGGGCTCGTGTTCGGCGCTTCGGTAACTGTGACAACGCAGAACTGCGTGGAGGTGTGCTCGGACGAGTTCCTCGGCGGACTTCACGAGCGCGGCTGCAAGGCGGTGATATTCGTCGAGTACGTGCCCGTGACCGACGACAGCCGCGGACTTGCTCCCACCGACAGCGAGCGCGAATTCCTGCGCGGGAGGATAGCTCGGCTAAGGGAGGAGCACCCCGAGATGGTGTACATCTCCTTCCCCGGGGACGAGAAGAGCTCGGGCGGCTGCGTGGCGGCAGGCAGAGGCTTCTTCCACATCAACTCTCACGGCGGCGCCGAGCCGTGCCCGTTTTCGCCCTATTCGGACGTGAACGTGCGGAGCGCCTCGCTGAGAGAGGCAATGAAGTCGCCGCTGTTCACGGCTCTGAGGAGCGGAGATATGCTGCTCGACGACCATGCGGGCGGCTGCGTGCTATATGAAAAGCGCGGGCTCGTTGAGGCTCTGCTCGCGAAATGACCGAATATAATTAATGTGTACTCAATAACCGCCGTCAGTCGATTATTGCCCCGAACTTCGTTCGGGGTGCGCAAATTCTTTATATACTTGCCTCTATTGCAAAATGTACATTGTACATTTTGCAGACTGCAAAGCAGGCACAAAGCCGCTGAGCGGCTTTGTAGAGGCAGTATAAACGTAGCGCTCTCGGCTTCGCCGTCCGCCGTCTATGACGGCGGATTTCAAAATATCATAATTGATATTTTGAAATAGCGCGTAGTATAAAATATGGAATTTGCGCGTCACATTAATTGATATCAAGCTCATTTTGCCCTGAAGGACAAAACAGACATTAATTAATCCCCTGTACCCGATCGGATACAGGGGATTTTTTGTGTTCAGCTCAGCCCTCGTCGCCAATGAGCGATTCGAGTATTTCCGCCGCGTCGGTCACGCAGCCTCTGCATGAGCGCAGCCCGCCGCGAAGCTCGCGGCAACTCAGCGACTTGTTCTTCTGCATGAAGCTGCTTTCAAATTCCTTTATCTGCGGACAGTCCGCACCGAACTTCTTCGCGAGCGCATACTCAGCCGCCAGCACCGCGCCGCATTTTACCATTCTGCCGCCCGCAAACGGAGCTGCCGCAGCTTTCGCCTCCTGCTCCGTCAAGCCTGTCTCCTCCGCAGCAGCGCAGAGCACAGATGCGGAACAGCTGTAAAACTTCTTGTGGTTTTCCACTGCTTTTTCTGTCAATGAGCCCATGATTCATTCCTCCGTTTTATTTTGTTCGGGTCATGGTGTTTGCTCGCAGAGCTCCGCCATCTCCTTTTCGAGCAGACGATATACGAGCGCCACGAGGTAGCCGTCGGCGACGGCGTGGTTGAGCCTCACCGTCAGCGGCATGACGAGCCTGCCGTTCTCCTCGCGGTATTTTCCCCAGTTGACTATCGGCAGGAAGTAGAGGTAGCCGTCGGGCAGCTCGATATTCAGCGAGTCGTAGGACAGCCACGAGATGTACGAGGCGTCGAACCAGTTCGGGTGATTTGCGGAGTCGAGCTGATAGTCGCGCGTCTGCTTGGCGCGTTCGATGTCAGCGAGAGCTCCGCTGTAAAAGGTCGCGTAGTCGGACGAGTAGCGGGTATATACGGGAGTGCACGTCTCAGTGTCGTCGTGGAAGATGTACTGCGTGGGATTTATCTCGTCGTAGCATATCAGCTCGTCGGACTGCCACAGGTAGCCCATACGGTAGTCCTCGCGTGAGTTGAGCACCTTCGAGAGCACATACAGGAAGATGATGTAGAACTTCGTGCCTGTTCTGCGCGAGAAGGCGGCGAGGTCGGTTACGTCGATACGCGCGGTCATCGAGACCGAGCATTTGCAGTCCTCCGTGAAGTGGCGGTACACTCCCGCACGGTAGTATTTTTCCTTGTCAATT
>JAUMVH010000160.1 GCA_030530245.1 Ruminococcus sp. | reverse complement strand
CACCGCTGAACAGCCCGTCCCCTCTGTCAGCTTCGCTGACATCTCCCCACACTGTGGGGAGTCTCCCCTGACCCCGAACTTCGTTGCCGCTCGCAAGCTCGCTCACTCTGTACAAACGGCTTAGTCTGCTTTCGACGCGAGGCAATATTCAGAAAACACAGCTACAAAAATTTTCCCCGAACAGTTGATTTTTTTGAAAAGATGTGCTAAAATATATATGTAAAGCATAAAGCGGAACGTGTCTTTGTGCGGTACAATAACGCAGGAGGTGAAAATTTTGAACATAATCGATATAATCAACAAGACCAAGCGCGCTGTCCCTCTTTCCGACGAGGAGATATCCTACGTAGTCAGCGGCTACACAAACGGCGATATCCCTGACTATCAGATGTCGGCGTGGCTGATGGCGGTCTGCCTGAACGGACTCAACGAGCACGAGACCGTCGCCCTCACAAAGGCTATGCGCGACAGCGGCGATATCCTCGATATGAGCTGCATAAACGGCATTACCGCCGACAAGCACAGTACGGGCGGAGTCGGCGACAAGACCAGCTTCATTATCGGTCCCGCGGCGGCGGCGTGCGGAGTTTACGTGCCGAAGATGTCGGGCAAGGGTCTCGGACACACGGGCGGCACAATCGACAAGCTCGAGAGCATCAGCGGCTACCGCACGGAGCTTCCCTTCGAGGAGTTTGCAGGCATCGTGAACAAGACAGGCTTCTCGATAATCTCGCAGAGCGGCACTCTCTGTCCCGCCGACAAGAAGATATACGCCCTCCGCAACGCGACGGGCACGGTCGACAGCATACCGCTCATCTGCGCGAGCATTATGAGCAAGAAGCTCGCCCTCAACGCGGATATCCTGCTGCTCGACGTCAAATGCGGCTCGGGGGCCTTCATGAAGACCAACCTCGAAGCCCGCAAGCTCGGCGACCTCATGGAGCGCGTCGGCGACGCCGCAGGCAAGAAGTGCCGCGCCATCGTGACCGATATGGACAGCCCGCTCGGAAGCTGTATCGGCAACGCCCTCGAGGTAAAGGAGGCTATCGAGCTCCTGCAGGGCAAGGTCAAGGGTAGGCTGTACGATGTTTGTATCGAGCTGACCGCGAATCTGCTCGAGCTCGCAGGCAAGGGCACCTTCGGAGAGTGTCAGCGCATGGCTGAGGAGGCTATCTCCTCGGGACGCGCTCTCGCCGTGCTGAAGGAGACCATTGAGCTCCACGGCGGCGACGGCAGTATCTGCGACGATGTTTCGCTCCTGCCGCAGCCGCGCTTCAGGCACGAGATACGCGCGAGCCGCGATGTCGAGATAGTATCCGTCAACGCGGAGGAGCTCGGAATGGCTTCGCTCCTGCTCGGTGCGGGAAGGATACAGAAGGACGACGCTATCGACCCGACCGCGGGTATCGTGCTCGAATTCGAGGTCGGCGACAAGATATCCATGGACGCGCCCCTCATGACGCTCTACTCGACCGTTTGCAGCGACTTCTCGGAAGCCGCCGTCCGCGCGTACAACGCGATAACCTTCCGCGACCTCACAGCCTCCGCTCTCACGTAAGCGGTACAAATTCTGAAGGAGGAATGAACCATGGGCTTTGTTGACAGTGTAAAGGAAATAGCCGAAAAGGTCGGAGATACCGTCGATAAGGGTATCAAGACAGGCTCGGACAGCTATAAGAAGATGACGGAGAAGTCCCGCCTCAAAAAGGAGATAAACCGTCTCACATTTGAAACGAACAATATCTACATCGGTATCGGCAAGAAGATCTTCGCCGAGCAGCCCGATTCGCAGCAGTTCAAGTCCCAGTTCGACAACATCAGGGAGAAGGAGCGCGAGATAGAGCGTCTGAACGAACTTCTCAGCGAACTCGAGGACAAGATACCCTGTCCGCAGTGCGGCGAGCTCGTCACCAAGGACGCGCGCTTCTGCGACAAGTGCGGCACGAAGACAGTCCGCCCCGAGAAGAAAGCCGAGAGCGTCAGGGCTGAAAGGGTGACGGTGTGCAAAAAGTGCGGCGCCGAGCTCATAGACGCGGCACGCTTCTGCGACAAGTGCGGCGCTAAACTTGATGAATGATGTGAAATCCCCGCAAGCGGCTGCCTGCGGGGATTTTTGTAGGGGCGCCCTTTGGGCGTCCGTTGGTATACAAACAATGTGTGGACTGCCAAAGGCAGCCCCTACACTTGCGCCTTCCATTGCGGGCGGCGGAACGCCGCCCCTACAAACTGTTGCCGCAGGTATTACGTAAGACACGGGCGCACACACGGGTGCGCCCCTACAGAGCTAATGTCTAACGGCTAACGGCTAACGGCTTTTTTGCTTTAAGGTCTTGCATTTTTGTTTCGGCTGTGATATAATTAAGTGTAACTGTGCTTATGCACGCTATAATCATTATGAAAAGAGGAATCACAATGCCTGCTAATATTGTTGTTGGTACACAGTGGGGAGACGAAGGAAAGGGTAAGATAATCGACATCATCTCCTCCCGCGCCGATGTCGTTGTACGCTCGCAGGGCGGTAACAACGCAGGTCATACCGTAGTTAATAACGGAGAGGTATACAAGCTCCACCTCATTCCCTCGGGTATTCTCTACAAGGACACCCTCTGCCTTATCGGCGCAGGCGTAGTTCTCGACCCCAAGGACTTCATCGGCGAGCTCGACAGCCTTGAGGCAAGAGGCATATCCACTGCCAACCTCAAAGTCGACCCACGCGCTCACGTCGTTATGCCGTGGCATATCGAGCTCGACGGTCTCTCGGAGGCTTTCCGCGGCGGTAAGGATATCGGCACTACAAAGCGCGGCATAGGTCCTACATATATGGATAAGTACGAGCGCTGCGGCATACGCGTATACGACCTCGTTCATCCCGAGGTGCTCGCGGAGAAGATACAGTCCACGGGCAAGCTCAAGAACAAGATCATCACCGACGTTTACGGCGGCAAGGCTTTCGACCTCGACGCTGTTACGGCTGAGTACACGGAGTACGGCAAGCGCCTTCTCCCCTATGTTGACGACGTTTCCGTCCTCACATTCGACGCCGCAAAGGCAGGCAAGACCATCATGTTCGAGGGAGCACAGGCTACCCTCCTCGACATCGACTTCGGTACATACCCCTATGTTACGTCATCTCACCCGCTCTCGGCAGGCGTATGCGTAGGCACGGGCGTAGGTCCCAAGGTCATCACGAACATCATCGGCGTTGCCAAGGCTTATACCACGAGAGTCGGCAAGGGCCCCTTCCCGACCGAGCTCGACGACGAGATAGGCGAGCAGATAAGAAACGTAGGCGGCGAGTTCGGTACGACTACGGGCCGTCCGAGAAGAACAGGCTGGTTCGACGCTGTTATCGTCCGCCACTCGGTAAGAGTGAACGGCCTCGACAGCCTCGCAATCAACAAGCTTGACACCCTCGCCAACCTCGACACGCTCAAGATATGCACCGCTTACAAGAAGCCCGACGGCACTGTCACCGAGAACTTCCCGCCCACGCTCGAGGAGCTCGAGGGCTGCACTCCCGTATACGAGGAGTTCGCAGGCTTCACCGAGGACATCTCCAAGTGCACAAGCTTCGACGAGCTGCCCGAGAACTGCAAGAAGTACATCGAGCGCCTTGAGGAGCTCGTAGGCTGCAAGGTAAGCATGGTGGGCATAGGTCCCGACAGGTCGCAGATACTCGAAAGATAAAAGCTTCCCAATAACTAAAGAAGGTGAATTTATGAACGACGAAAACAACATCGGCGCTCCCGTGCTCGACGACATCGACTATGTCGAGCCGACACCCAAGAAGGAAGGTCCCACAGGCGTTGCCGCTCCCGTGCTCGACGACTTCGAGTACGTGGCTCCCGCCGAGAAGAAGGGCGGCCCCACAGGCGTTGCCGCTCCCGTGCTGGACGATATGAACGATTACGCCGCTCCCGCAGCCGAGAAGAAGGGCGCTCCCACAGGAGTAGCCGCTCCCGTGCTCGACGACGGCATGGGCTATTCCGCTCCCCGGAAGAGCGAGAAGCTCGTCCTCAGCGACGAACAGATAATCGACGGAATGAGCGACGAGCAGAAGGCTATGTTCGCGAATCTCCCGCAGGATAAGCAGCAGCAGATAATAGATATGCGCCGTCAGCAGCTCGGAGCCGAGGCTCCCGCGCCCGCAGTGACAGCGCCCGTCCTCGACGAGGACAACTACGTTCCGCCTCCGAAGACGGAAAAGCCCGCCGAGCCTGTTGAAGCTGTAACAGCTCCCATACTCGACGACGAGCCCGAGGCTCCCAAGTACGTGCCCAAGTTCGTGGACGAGGACCTCGAGAGAGCCAAGCGCGAGGGCGCGAAGAAGGCGGTCTCGAGCCAGCTCGTGTCCGAGCAGAAGGACTCCAAGGAGAGCCTCCGCATGATGATAGAGCTCAAGGAGCAGCTCCGTCAGGAGGAAGCAAAGAAGGGCTTCAAGGTGGTCATCGTGCTCGCTGTTATCGGTGTTATCGGCGCCGTTGCGTTCTTCCTGCTCTACAGCGGCGACTTCTTCGGTCTCGACTACATCGACGGAATAAGCAGCATTGCCAATATTATCAAGGAAGCCGCACTCTACATCGCAGTTGCGATGGGCGCGACGGGTCTCGCCATGATAAGCGGTATCGGCATATTCAAGACGCTTGCCTCGCTCGTGTACCTGCTCTCGGGCATAATACAGGTGTTCCCGGGACTGCTGATGATATCTCAGCACGAGGGAAGCCTCGGACTCGTGGTGATACTTTTCGCCGTCTCCATCATCTGCACTATCGCCGTATTCGGCGGTCTTTCGGGACTGGAATCGGTCGGACTCTACTTCAACAGAAACAAACGTATCCCCGAAAGGGACTACACAAGATAAAACAACAGCCGTGAGCTTAGACTCACGGCTGTTTTCTTTTACTTCAACACCGATTCCTGCAAGGTGAAATGCATGGGAACGCCCATATTCATACGGATATTGAGCTCGCCCTGTATCAGCGGCAGGAAATAGCGCATTGCTGCGTCGGTGATGTTGTTGCCCTCTGGATTGATGTACTCCCTCGGCAGGAACTTCTCCTTGTTCGCGACGCTCGAAGCCTCCGCAGCCTCGATGACTACCGTGTACGGCATATCCTTCACACGGCGGAATATCATCATCTTGCCCGTGCCGCCGCCGAGCGCACATCTCACGCCTGCCGCTCCGACAGCCTCGGACTCGTCGATGTCCGTACGCGAGCAGAGGTGCGACGAGCAGCGCTGCATTACGTTGAGCTCGATGGAGCGCACCTTGCAGCCTATCTGCTCACGTACCTGCTCCTCGAGGTACTTGCCTATGCCCGAGAGGTACTTGTGACCGAAGTTGTCCACGACTC
This sequence comes from Ruminococcus sp., assembly GCA_030530245.1. Taxonomy (GTDB): domain Bacteria; phylum Bacillota; class Clostridia; order Oscillospirales; family Ruminococcaceae; genus Ruminococcus. Next base: position 916 of record JAUMVH010000160.1, on the reverse strand, counting down.
CCGACTGCACGCCGTCGGGCACCTCCATGCCCTCGGACACAGCCACGATGACAGCCTTGTGCTTCGCCATCTGATTGCGTACATCGTTCATGAACTTGTCGAGCGAGAACTCCGCCTCGGGAACGTATACAAGGTGCGGAGCAGCCTCGCCGAGCGCGTGCAGGACAGCACTCGAAGCGGTGAGCCAGCCCGCGTGGCGTCCCATGACCTCGACGATAGTCACCGAGGGTATGCTGTATACCGAGCTGTCGCGGACTATCTCGTGCATGGTCGCGGCTACGTACTTAGCCGCCGAGCCGAACCCGGGGGTGTGGTCGGTCACGCAGAGGTCGTTGTCGATGGTCTTGGGAATTCCGATGACCTTGATATCTATCTTCTTCTCGGCGAAGTAAGCCGAGAGCTTGTCCACGGTGTCCATGGAGTCGTTTCCGCCGATGTAGAAGAAAGCCCCGATACGGCGCTGTTTCAGCGTCCTGACTATCTTCTTGTAGGTCTCCTCGTCCTCCTTGTAGTCGGGGAGCTTGTACCTGCACGAGCCGAGCACGGTCGACGGCGTCTGACGCAGGAGCTCCATATCGTCGTTGGTATTGATGAAGGCTTTGAGGTCGATGAGATGGTTGGATATCATGCCCTCGATACCGTTCACCGAGCCGAAAATGGCGTCGATAGTGGGCTCCTTGAGAGCCTCCCTGAAAACGCCCACGAGCGAGGCGTTAATCGCGCAGGTAGGTCCGCCCGACTGCGCAACTGCAATGTTCATCATAAAATTACCCTCCGATGTCGAAATACGAACGTATAGATTTATTATATCATACGACCGTAAAAAAATCAACATCGAGATAAAAATATTCCCACTTTTTTGCAGAGGCTCTGCCTCCGGACTCCGCGAGGGCTCTGCCCTCGACCCGCTGGGGCG
>JAUMVH010000159.1 GCA_030530245.1 Ruminococcus sp. | reverse complement strand
AGGCCCACATCAGCCCGACATTTGCCTCGGTGTTTGCGGGCGATGAGGGCATCGCCCCCTACAACGGTCTTTAGCAAGTTCTGTCACCGTTGTAGTAATTATGTAACCTTCGTATACCGAGTTGTATTCAAACTTTGACCCGCCTGTTATTGCATTTTATGCGGATATGGGCTATAATGAAGTCACAGAACAGAGAAATTCACATATAGCCAACAACTGCTTCAGCGCTCATATACCTCCGAGCGTTTTATAAACACACCTTTTCAGATAAGAGCGGCTGCCGTGGGAATACCTGCGGCAGCTGCTCTTTTTTTCGATTGATTAGTCAATCGGAGCCCGTCTGAGCCTCAGTATTTGGCTGACACATCAATTGTATCTACCATTTTTTGTGAACTTTTTGAAAAGCACTTGAAAAATGCGGCAAATACTGCTATTATTATAGAGTATCGCATTTGAAAGGAAGCGCAGAATGAAAAAGCTTATCAGAAAAATAGTGTCGGTTTTCCCGAAGCCGATACGTGACCTATATTTCAATTACGAGGACAAGTGGCTGTACCTCTTCTTCGGCGGTCTGACCACCGTTGTCAGCTTCGTCTCGGCGGGCTTCGCGAAGTGGGTGCTCGAGAAGTGGGGCGGCTTCGGTACGGACGCCGTCAGCGACATCAGCACCGTCGTTTCGTGGGTGTGTGCGGTGACGTTCGCCTACCTCACAAACAGGGTGTGGGTGTTCGATTCGACTGTCAATGGCGCAAAGGCTCTCATCGTCGAGGGCGGAAAGTTCTACGGCGGACGAGTTTTCACACTCGCGGTGGAATGGGTAGTAATGAGAGTCGGCTTCGCGTGGCTCGGATTCAACTATTGGGTTGTGAAAGTGTTCGCGAACGTGCTCGTACTGATACTCAACTACGTCATCAGCAAGGTGTTCGTGTTCCGCAAAAAGAAGGACGCGGCGGAGACTGCGGAAAAAGAGGGAGCCGATGGCTGATACCATAAATATAGGCGGAGTCGTGATAAAGCGGACTGCCGCGCTCGCTCCCATGGCGGGAGTCGCGGACAGAGCCTACCGCCTTATGTGCAAGCGGTTCGGGGCGGCGTATACGGTCAGCGAGATGGTCTCTGCGAAGGGGATATGCTACAGCGACCGCAAGACCGCGGAGCTCTGCACCGTAACCGACGGCGAGCGCCCGATGGCTGTGCAGCTCTTCGGCAGCGAGCCCGACTTCATGGCGGAGGCTGTGAAGATAGTGCTCGATTACAAGCCCGACATCATCGACATAAATATGGGCTGCCCCGTACCGAAGGTAGTCGGCACGGGAGCGGGCTCGGCACTGATGAAGGACATCGCGCTCGCGGCGGACATCGCTGCGGCGGCTGTCAAGGCGGCGGGAGAAGTCCCCGTGACGGTGAAGATTCGCAGCGGCTGGTCGGCGGATACGGTCAACGCCGTGGAAATGGCGAGGGCTCTTGAGGCGGCGGGTGCGGCGGCTATCGCGGTCCACGGACGCACGCGCGACCAGTTCTACAGCGGCAGCGCTGACATCGGCGTGATACGCGATGTGAAGCAGGCGGTCGGCATACCCGTCATCGGCAACGGCGACGTCACGGACGCGGAGTCGTGCATGAGAATGTACGCGGAGACGGGCTGCGACCTCGTGATGATAGGGCGCGGGAGCTACGGTGCTCCGTTCGTGTTCGAGGAGATAGAGGCGGCACTCGAAGGGCGCGGGTACGTCCCGCCGACGGTCGAGGAGCGCATGAGCGTAATGCTCGAGCACATACGCCTCATGCTGGAGCTCAGCCCCAAGGACGAGGAAATGGCTATGCACGAGGCGAGAAAGCACGCGGCGTGGTACATGAACGGCTTCTACGGCTCGGCGAAATTCCGCGGGAGATGCTATCAGCTCTCGTCGTACAGCGAGGCTGAGAGCCTTGCAAACGAGTTCATCGAGCTGCAAAACGACAGAATGCACAAAAATAATGAGAAAAATTCGTGAAAACTGACAAAGAGTGCTCGAAGCGTGAAAAATCAGTTGCGAAAATGGCTATAAATAGGCAAAAAGCCGCCTTAATCCAATTAATTAGCAAATAAAACTACCTGTAATTATGCAGTTCAATCATACAATTAGTAATTGCAATTGGAAAAACAATGTGATATAATATAGTCGCGGAAGTGTACCTCCCGCGCTGAAAGGGACGATTAAGATGAAGTTGAGAAAAGGTCGTGCCGCAGCTGCGATCGCAGTGCTGGCGGTCATTCTTGTATCGGGCGTCGGCTGCGCTACCAAGGTGGTGGGCGGCTCGGGCGAAAACAGCAGCTCGGGCGAGAGCAGTGCTCCGCTGACCACTACCGAGGCTCCCACTGAGGAGCCCACGACTGAGCCTGTCCCCGAGGACAAGCGCATTCACGTCGTGGCGGCGGGTGACAACCTCATCCACTACTCGGTCTACAAGAATGCGGAAAAGCTTGCAGGAGAGGGCGAAAACTTCGATTTCAAGCCCCTCTACAAGAACGTCAAGTACCTTATTGAGGACGCTGACCTCGCTATTATCAATCAGGAGACGATAATCAGTCAGAGCAACGAGATACGCGGCGCTAACGGCGGCGCTCTCCTGTTCAATTCGCCTCCCGAGGTCGCAGATGCGGTAATTGACCTCGGTTTCGACGTTGTCACAATGGCAAATAACCACCTGCTCGATTTCGGTGCGGACGCCCTCGAGGAGTCCATAAACTTCTGGAATGACAAGGCAAAGGAGAACGACCTCACGGTGCTCGGCGCCTACCTCAACGAGGAGGACGCCAATAAAATTCGTATCCGCGAGGTGAACGGCGTGAGGATAGCATTTCTCGCGTACGCGGAGCATATCAACGGCTTCGAGTTCCCCGCAGGAAGCCCTCTGCGCGTAGTCATGAACTACGAGGAGGACGTCATCGAGCGTCAGATAAAGGAAGCCAAGGAGAAGGCGGACGTTGTCATCGTCTCCGCTCACTGGGGAGTCGAGGATACACACCTCGTATCCGACGACCGTATCGAGCTCGCGAACAAGATGGTAAACTGGGGCGCGGACGTGATACTCGGCTGCCATACCCACACCGCAGAGACTATGGAGTGGATAACACGCGACGACGGCACAAAGGGCTTCGTCTACTACTCGATGGGCAATTTCATATGCTGCCAGACCGATAACTTCAACCTCGTCGGCGAGATGCCCGACTTCGACATCGTCATGAACGGCGTGACGGGCGAGATAACGCTCGAGAATGTCGGAGCTATCCCGAATATAATCCACTACGAATCGCCTGATTTCGCGAATCTGGCGGTCTATCCCTACAGCAAGTACACGCCCGAGCTCGCGGCGGCTCACGGAGTCCCGTACGCGATACCGCGCGGCACCTATACCGACTTCAGCTGGGACATTCTCAATGATATAATTAACGAGAGTATGCCCACTGAATTTCAGAAGCTGGACAAATAATAAATTTGTTCATATTCTGTTCATAAAGACTGTTTCGCGGGGAATTTCAGACAAATCCCCGATTGTGCAAACCGTGCAAAAAACAGGTGGAATGTTTATATAAAATACCAAAAACGGAATAAACCTATTTACTTTTTTTCTCGCCTGTTATATAATGAAATCATGAATAAATATGGATTTTGGGATTAACATCTCGTCACGGCAGTGTGATGCGTCTTAACGATTAATCACTGTGACGTGCGGCGGGCTTGTCCGTGTGCGGCGTGTACATACTCCGCAGGTTGTACGGACAGCTTTTGTGCGCGTCGGACTGTGTTTGTTCATGTCGCGGTTTCGCCGACAGGCAGCCTGAGGGCTGCATTCTAAGACACGATATAATAAAAGGGGCACCTGTTCCTTTGTTATATAACTTTATTAAGAAGGAGGAAAAAATCATGAAGACAAAAAAGATAGTCATCGGAGCTATGGCTGCAGCGATGCTTTCACTTTCAGTATGCTCAATCGCTCCCGCTGTTGCGGCTGACGAAACAGTGCAGATTACCGCCAGCAAGACAAATGCGGAGGCAGGAGGCAATTTCGAGGTGAAGGTTGACCTGTCTGACATCCCGAGTACTGGACTCCAGTGCTGCAACTTTGCTATCAAGTACGATCCGAAGGTTCTCAAAGTCACTGACATCAAGGCAGGTACGCTGGCAGGAAGCGTAAGCGGTGATTCATCATCATCGATGCTTCCCAATTTCGGCAACTATTCACAAGAGGGGCTTATCAGCGTAGCGTGGTCGACATCAGTTGATGATTCGTCCAAGTGGCTGAAAGGTGAGGGTACATTCTGTACTATCAGCGGTACCGTTGCAAGCGGTGTAGCTGACGGAACAGTTTCCGAGATTTCGATCGTTCCTACTGACCGTGAGACATACTCAGGTTCAGGTGTGCAGAACAATGACTTCGATTGCGGTTACCTTAAAGATGGCGTTAAGGTAAACTTTGCGGTTAAGGCTAATGCAGGTAGCGTTACAATCGGTTCTCAGACTACAACAACTACCACAACAGAGCCTACTACTACGACCACGATCGCAACGACAACCGAGCAGGGCGGCACATCCCTTAGTGTAACACTCAAGGGCGACGCCAACGTAGACGGCAAGGTTACTATCGGCGACGCAGTAGCAATACTCCAGTCTATCGCAAACAATGACAAGTACGCGCTCAAGCCTCAGGGCAAGGTCAACGCTGACGTTGACGATGCTGCCGGCGTAACTGCTAATGATGCACTTATGATCCAGAAGCTTGATGCAGGTGCGATCTCATCTCTCTAAGCGATAGCTATTGTCCGAAGATTATCTGATTTGTCCCCCTTACAAAGGAATACAAACCCAAATCATAAGTTATTAATAGGCGTAAAAACCTAAAGAAAGGAATTATTACAAATGAAGAAACTTATTTCTGCAGCTGCTTCACTTGCTATGGCTGCATCGATGGTAAGCTCAGCTGTTCCTTTTGTTACAGGCGCTGCTGACTCTTCCAAGGGCTTTGAGCTCCGTACTTTCCTCGATGTTGATGGTAAAGAGGTAAGCTCAACAATTTCCGCTGACGCTATCTCTGCGGGCGCAGTTACTGTTCCTGTAGGTCTCTTCCTCACAGAGGGCACAAACGACTCACAGACACTCTCTGCTCAGTTCACAGTTAAGTCGTCAGACGGCGATGCTTCCAATACTTATGTAACATTCAAGAAGCACCAGGCTGGTTCAGACTACTTCAAGTCCGCTCAGAGCGTATCTCTCAAGGACGGAAGCAGCGGCAGCACAAAGTCACTCATCGGCTTCGCAGGCAAGATCGTTAACGACGACGAGGACGGAGATTACTTCTCGCCCACAGTTACAGGTCAGTGCTTCGCAGAGCCCAAGTCCGATTCTGCTAACACACCCAACGCTTTCGGCTCTATCGCTATGACAGGCCCGACAAGCGGCACATACACATGGTCAGGCGACAAGTCTGATTCATACCCTGTATACGTTGTAGACGTTATCTTCGCTAAGGACACACCTGCCGGTACATATACTATCGACTTCTGTGACTACGCTCCCGATGCTGATTATCCCGACAATATGTCAAACATGATCGAGACAGCGGGCGGCAAGATGACTACCAAGAACAGCAAGCTCACACTCAAGAGCCTTGACATCACTGTTGGCGGTACACCTTCGGGCACTACAGCTACTACAACAGCAACTCCCGAGGCCACAACAACTCATGCTAAAACAACTCAGGGCGGCACAACTCCTCTCAACTATGAGGTTGATGAGAAGTTCATCGTTAAGCCCGAGGATGCTACAGTTGAGGCTGGCGGCACAGTTAACATCAACATCATGTGCGAGAACGGCAGCGACCGCAAGGCAGGTCAGTTCATCGCTCAGGTAATCGACGAGAACCTTCCTATCGAGGGCGCAACAGCTACAATGACATCTGTAAGATGTAGTGCAGTTGCTACAAAGCCTGAGTACAAGGAGATCAACGGTACATGGTACTGCGATACTCTTGATTCAGGTGAGCCTCAGGAGATCGACACTTCCAAGGCAGTTGCTAAGTTTGCTATCACAGTTCCTGCTGATGCTACACCCGGCGTTTACGAGTGGAAGCTCGACAGATTCCATGTAGTTGAGAACGGTTACGACGCTATCGAGTTCGACGCTGTTCTTGCAACAGGTAAGCTCGAGGTTACAGGCGGCGCTGGCGGCACAACAACAACAGAGCCCGACGTAACAACAACTGAGACAGAGCCCACAACTACAGCTACAGAGCCTAC
>JAUMVH010000158.1 GCA_030530245.1 Ruminococcus sp. | reverse complement strand
CTTCGTGGACAAGGCTATATCAATGCAGGAGAACGGCAACGAGACCGCGCGGGTACACTACGGCATTTCCGAGGGCTGGGTGCTCCACCACAACACCGACCTGTGGAACAGGACGGCTCCCATCGACGGCTCGTGGGGACAGTGGCCCGTCGGCGGCGCGTGGGTGTCGAATATGCTCTACGACGCCTACCGCTTCAATCAGAACGACTCCTACCTCGAGAAGATATATCCCACGATAAAGGGCAGCGCGTCCTTCCTCAACCAGCTCATGCAGACGGTCGAGATCGACGGGCAGGACTACTCCGTCATCAGTCCGAGTACCTCCCCCGAGCTCAATCTGCCGCCCTACAGCGGTCAGAACGAGGCTTACTGCGACTACGGCGTGACTATGGACAACGGTATCGCACGCGAGCTCTTCAAGGACGTGACCGAGGCTTCCGAGATACTCGGCAGGGACGACAGCCTCCGCGGCGAGCTCAACGCCAAGCTCACGCTCATCAGACCTGAGATGATAGGAAGCTGGGGACAGCTTCAGGAGTGGGCTCATGACTGGGACAATCCCAAGGAGACCCACCGCCACATCTCGCATATGTACGCGCTCTTCCCCGGAAGCGAGATAACTCCCACCGACAACCCGACTACGGCTAAGGGTGCTGCGACCTCCCTCAACGGACGCGGCGACAGCGGCACGGGCTGGTCCGAGGGCTGGAAGCTCAACTGCTGGGCTCGACTCGAGGACGGCGAGCACGCCTACAACCTCGTGAAGCTCCTTTGCTCGCCCGTCGGCAGCAACGGCCGCCTCTACGACAACCTCTGGGACGCTCACCCGCCCTTCCAGATAGACGGCAACTTCGGCTTCACATCGGGCGTTACGGAAATGCTCCTCCAGAGCCACAACGACGTGATATCGCTGCTTCCCGCGCTTCCTCAGAAGTGGAGCACGGGTCATGCGAACGGTCTCCGCGCGCGCGGAAACTTCACGATAAAGGAAATGAGCTGGACCGACGGCTCGCTCGACGAGGTTGTTATCCTCTCGGGCTCGGGCGGCGTGTGCACCGTTAAATACGCGGGCGCGACTGTCAGCTTCGACACCGAGGCTGGACGGGAGTACACCCTCGACGGCTCGCTCATGATAAGCGGCTCCGACGAGATGCAGAACCTCGCGCTCGGCAAGAAGGTCACAGCCTCGGGCGCTGAGAGCGGCGAGGACGCGGCTCTCGCAGTCGACGGCAAGGACAACACCAAGTGGTGCCACATCGACGGTCTCGGCGGCGAGTGGATACAGGTCGACCTCGGCGAGGAGTTCGACATCAGCCGCTACGTTATCAAGTTCGCGGGCGTCAAGGAGGCTATCAAGTACAACGCGCGCGATTTCAAGCTCGAAGCCAGCACCGACGGCACGAGCTGGAGCGAGATAGACACAGTTTACGGCAACACCAAAACAGTCGCGGGCGGCAGTCTCAGGGACGTGTCCGCGCGATATGTAAGGCTCACGCTGCTGACCTCTACGCAGAGCAACGACGGCGGCGCGAGAGTATACGAGCTCGAGCTGTGGGGCGGAAGCGGCATTCCTCCCGTACCCGCTTCGGCTTACGATAAGACCGAGGCTTGCAGCTACCGCTCGAAGCACGGCACGGTCCGCAAGGACCACGACGACACCGACCTCGGCTACATCACCGACGGCTCGTACGTTGTCTACAGGAATATGGACTTCGAGAGCGGTGCGCAGGGCTTCAGGGTCAGCGCAGCGAGCGAGTCCGCGGGCGGAAGCATCGAGATACGCGTCGGCGGAGTCAACGGCACGCTGCTCGGTACCTGCGACATCACGGGCACCGATGGCTGGTCAGAGTTCAAGGTGTTCAGCTGCGCGACCAAGCAGTGCGAGGGCGTGAACGACGTTTACCTCGTATTCACGGGCACTGAGGACTTCCTCTTCAACGTGGCTGATTTCAGCTTCTACGGTATCAAGGGCGACATCGACGGCGACAGAGTCGTGGATACGTTCGACCTTATCCTCGGGCGTCAGGCTCTGACGGGCAAGACCGAGCTTACGGGACTGTCCAAGTCCAACGCCGACGCCGACTCCGACGAAAAGGTAGCCATAAACGATATGGTGCTGCTGCAGAAGTATCTGCTCGGCAGCAGCAAGAAGTTATGAGAATAGAATAACACAAAAAGGTCGCGTAACGGTTGGTTACGCGACCTTTGTTTTTTCCTGTTGTCAGTCGGCGATGAACACCGCGAACGCCTTGTACGCCATGTAGAGGTCGAGCTTGGAGATGACCTCGTACGGAGCGTGCATCGCGAGCACAGGTACGCCCATATCTATCGTATCGACGTCGAGGTTGGCGATATACGCAGCAACAGTACCGCCGCCGCCCATGTCTACCTTACCGAGCTCGCCCGTCTGCCATATCACGTCCTTGCTGTCCATGAGACGGCGGATACGTCCCGTGAACTCGGCAGAGGCGTCGGAGGTGCCCGACTTGCCGCGCGCGCCCGTGTACTTGGTTATGCACACGCCCCTGTTGACGTAGGCGCAGTTGTTCTTCTCATTGACCTCGGGGAAGGTGGGGTCGAAGGCTGCATTCACGTCCGCGGAGAGGCACTCGGAAGCAGACAGCACGTGTCTGCCGTCGGCGCCGAGGTCGGCTGCGAGGTCGTGTATGAAGTACTCGAGGTACGACGAGCACAGACCCGTATTGCCGTCGCTGCCCGTCTCCTCCTTGTCGGTGAGGACGGTCACTACCGTATGCGTGGGAGCCTTGCAGTCCACAGCCGCCCTGAGCGCGGGATACGAGCAGCAGCGGTCGTCGTGACCGTAGCCGCCGATGAGGCTCCTGTCGAAGCCGATGTCCCTCGCCTTGAAGGCGGGAACAGCCTCGAGCTCGGAGGAGATGAAGTCAGCCTCGGTGATGCCGTACTTCTCGTAGAGTATGTTCAGTATATTGAGCTTTACCGCTTCGCTGGTCTCGTCCTCGCGGAAGGGTATCGAGCCGATGAGGAGGTTGAGGTCCTCGCCCCTGATGAGCTTCGTCGCGGGACGCGTCATCTGCTCGGTAGCGAGGTGCGGGAGAAGGTCGCTCACGTAGAATACGGGGTCGCTCTCGTCCTCGCCGATAGCGACGGTGACCTTCGTGCCGTCAGCCTTTATGATCACGCCGTGGAGCGCGAGCGGTATCGCCGTCCACTGGTACTTCTTGATGCCGCCGTAGTAGTGCGTCTTGAACAGCGCGAGCTCGTTGTCCTCGTAGAGCGGGTTCTGCTTGAGGTCGAGCCTCGGCGAGTCGATATGCGCGGCGCAGAGCCTTACGCCCTCCTCGATGGGAGCCTTGCCGATGACCGAGATTATCACAGCCTTGCCGCGATTCACGCGGTAGATACGGTCGCCTGCCTTGAGCTTCATGCCCCTCTTGTACTCGGTGAAGCCCTTCGCCTTCAGCAGCTCCACAGCCTCGATAACAGCTTCGCGCTCGGTCTTAGCCTTGTCGAGGAAGCGCTTGTAGTCCTCGGCGAACTTCATTGAAGCCTTCTCGTCGGACTTGCTTATCCTGCTGTAGCCGTTCTTGCGCTGATTGAAGAGCTTATCCTTGAGCGCCTTTGAAACCTTTTCCTTTTCTGCCATTGCAATTACTCCTTGGTCAATCCGCCATCGCGGAAGTATTTATCCTGCTGTAGTATATATCCCTTATCTTCGCCGAGACCTCGTTGGAGATACCGCTGACGGTGTCCATCGAGTCGTTGTTCTCGATTATGTAGTCGGAGTGGGATATGAAGAAATCGGCGTCGAGCTGCGAGCTCATACGCTCGTCAGCCTGCTCGGGAGTGAGCCCGTCGCGCTCGATAATGCGCTTCTTGCGTATCTCGGGCGACGCGACCACGGATATGATGAACTCGCAGAAGTCGTCCGCACGGCTCTCGAAGAGCGTCGGCGCGTCGAGGAGTATCAGCTTCTCGCCGTTCATCGAATGAGACTTTATCTGCCTGAGTATCTCGCCCGTGATGTAAGGATATATTATCGTGTTGAGCGAATCGAGCTTGCACTTGTCGGTGAAGACTATCTTCGCGAGAGCCCTCCTGTCGAGGGTCTTGTCCTCGTTGAGTATGCCGCTTCCGAAGAAGTCCGATATCTCGTCGAGGCACTTCGTCCCCTTCTCGACGACCGTTCTTGCGATAGTATCGGCATTTATCACCGCGAAACCGTTGTCCGCGAACACCCGCGAGACCGTGCTCTTGCCCGCGCCCGTCTGTCCTGTAAGACCTACCACCATAACGCCTTCAAGACTGTTCATATCCTTATCACCTCGAATCCTGCCGCCCTGATAAGGCGGTTATATACTGCAAGTCCGACTCCGTCCGTAGAGGGAGCGCGGACGTATACCTTCTCAGCACCCATATCGTCGAGCTCCCTGAGCCGCTGAAACAGCCAGTGAGCCTGCATGGAGCTGTCCGCTCCGTAGGTGAGGTGCCTGTAGGGGAAGCCCGCCTCGTCGCCGTCGAAAATGAGGGCATAGACGCCGTCCCCGTAGTTGTCGCCGACGAGGGAAGTGAAGTCCCCGAGCTGCGACTCTACCATTATAATGTCCGCCTTGGGCGAATAGTGCTTGTACTTCATACCGGGAGAGGCTACCTTTTCGCCCTCCCCTACCTCATTGAGTATCGCGGGGTCGATGACGACCTCGCCGCACACCTCAAGGAGCATTTCCCGCGTCACGGCACCGGGGCGCAGTATCCTCACCGCGTCCTCGCCGTCGAACGAGATAACGGTCGATTCCACGCCGAATTCCGACTGTCCGCCGTCGACCACGGCGGCTATCCTGCCGTTCATATCACGCATTACGTGCTCCGCGGACGTGGGGCTCGGCAAGCCCGACCTGTTCGCGGACGGAGCCGCTATCGCGCAGCCCGACTGCTCGATGATGCTGTGCATGACGGGGTGAGAGGGCACGCGAATGCCCACGGTATCGAGCCCGCCCGAGGTCAACATGGGTATGCGCTCGTTTTTGGGCATGACCATAGTGAGCGGTCCCGGGGTGAATCGCTCCGCGAGCCTGTATGCGAGTGCGGGTATCATAGATGTGTACCTCTCAGCGTCCGAAAAATCGGCGAGGTGCACGATCAGCGGGTTATCCGCTGGTCTGCCCTTGGCGGCAAAGACCTTCCCGACCGCCTCCTCGTTGGAAGCGTCGGCTCCGAGACCGTATACGGTCTCCGTGGGTATACCTACTACCTGTCCGTCCCTTATCAGCCTTGCAGCGTATTTTATATCATCAATGTTGTTTTTCAGCAATAGAGTTTCCATGCGCTTATTCTTCCTGACTTGCCAGCTTTGCAGCCTGGTCTGCCGTAGCAAGAGCGTCGAACACCTCGTCGAGGTTTCCGTTCATCATATCCTCGAGCCTGTATATCGTGAGACCGATACGGTGGTCCGTGAGACGTCCCTGCGGGAAATTATACGTGCGTATGCGCTCCGAGCGGTCACCTGTGCCGACCTGATTCTTTCTCTCGGAAGCCACTTTTGCTGCCTGTTCCTCCAGCATAGCCTCGTAAATGCGGCTGCGGAGTATCTTCATTGCCTTGTCCTTGTTCTTATGCTGACTGCGCTCGTCCTGACACTCTACCACGACATTTGTCGGCAGGTAGGTGATACGCACGGCGGACTCCGTTTTATTTATATGCTGTCCGCCCGCTCCGCTTGCACGGAAGTAGTCTATCTTGAGGTCGGTGGGGTTTATCTCGAGCTCGACCTCATCGGCTTCGACGAGCACCGCGACGGTGACTGTAGAGGTGTGGATACGTCCCTGCGACTCGGTCTCGGGGACGCGCTGTACACGGTGGACGCCGCTCTCGTACTTCAGGCGCGAGTACGCACCCTCGCCCTCTATCGAGAAGCTTATCTCCTTGAAGCCGCCGAGCTCGGTGGGATTGGCGCTGAGCACCTCCTGCCTCCAGCCCTTGGCTTCCGCGTACATTGTATACATACGGTACAGGGAATTCGCGAAGAGTGAAGCCTCCTCGCCGCCTGCGCCGCCTCTTATCTCGATAATGACGTTCTTATCATCGTTGGGGTCCTTCGGGAGCAGCAGTACCTTCAGCTCCTGCGTACAGGTCTCCATAGCCTCCTTGCTCTCCTCGAGCTCGGACTGTGCCATCTCCTTGAACTCCCTGTCGAGCCCGCCCGCTTCGAGGAGCTCTCTCGCCTCATTATATGAGCTCTCCGCCTTTCTGTATTCGCGGAGCTTTTCGATGATAGGGGTCATATTTTTGAATTCGCGCATCAGCTGGGTGTACAGCTT
>JAUMVH010000157.1 GCA_030530245.1 Ruminococcus sp. | reverse complement strand
GAGCGGTACGCGCGCCTTGCCGAAGCCGTCGAACTCGACCTCGGTGCCGCTTATGCCTGTGGAGGTGCCGAGCGTGCGGAAGTGGTCGGTGACGCTGAGGGGGGCGTTTTTCTCGAAAGCCGCGGCTGTGATGACCTCAAACGCGTCGAGGTCGGTGCCGCCGTAGAGGACAGGTCTGCCCTCCTTGATGATACCCGCTTTGTGAGCGGCTATCTCGCGCACCGTGCCGCCGAGGAAGGCTGTGTGGTCGAGGGCGACATTGGTTATCACCGACAGCAGCGGTGACTCCACAACGTTCGTAGAATCGCCGTCTCCGCCCATACCGCACTCGATAATGGCGACATTGCAGTCGACGCGGCGGAAGAGCTCGTAAGCGGCGGCAGTGAGCACCTCGAACTCCGTGGGCTTATCCACCATGGACTCGGCGGCGGGAATGACGTCCGCCATTACCCAGTCGAGCACATTCATCGAAATCTCGCGGCAGTTTATGCGGAAGCTGTCGGTCACGCCCGTGAGGGCAGGGGAGGAGAAGCTCCCGACAACATATCCCGACGCGCGGAGGATATGGCTGAGCATAGCGGAAAACGAGCCCTTGCCGTTCGTTCCCGCGACGTGTATTATCTTTGTTTCGTTCTGAGGGTCGCCGAGGAGACGGCACAGCTCGGTAATGCGTTCGAGCCCGAGCTTGCTGCCTCTCGCGGCGGCTTTTTTCAAGTAGTCAAGCGTTAGTTCGTGCTTTTCCATGATTGCAAACCTTTTCAATTTGTTTTGAGAATGCCTTGTTCTTCATAAGCAGGATAATGAGTGTGGATTCTACTGCGACGATGGCTAAATACAGCGGTATGCGCCATGCGAGCATTATCGTTATCGGGTACTGAGCCCCGAAGAGGTAGTACAGCCCGACAGTCTTTATCGCCATCGAGCCGACGATATGTCCCGCGAGGTCGGCGAGAATGACAGCGAGGGTCTTGTTGTTCTTGAACATATACATCGAGACGAGCCCCGATACCAAGCCGATACTGATGAAGCCGAGGGTAGTTATCGGGTTCGGAGCATAGCCCTTGAGGAAGCAGCCGAAGTAGTCGGCGCCGAAGCCGACCGCCGCTCCCACGAAGGGACCGAACCATATCCCCGCCATAACGATGGGCAGGTTCTCGATACCGATACGCGCAAACGGCATAACGTCGATGGAGAAGACCTTTCCGACAGCGCCGCTGAGGGCGGTGAGGAAAGCCGCGATGATGAGCACGCGGATATTGCCGAACAGCTTGAGGTTGTTCACGGGCGTGTTTTTGCTCTGAGTTGTATACATAATAAAACCTCCTTTTCCACATCATACGACAAGAAAAGGAGGCGTACCTCTTGCATATTGTCCTATGAAGCGGGATGCAAAGCGCGAACCGCGGCTTTTCAGCCTTCGTCCCGTCGACAACTCCCCGTCCGACAGGCACTTAACGAACTCGCTTTTACTCTTCAATTATACGGTGACGATATCACCACTCTTATTATACGATACGCGGGGAAGCAAGTCAATAGGCGGGGATAAATTTGTGATTTTACACGATTTGCGCGATATGTGCGGGATTTTTTTGTAAATGGTGCAACGAGAAAAAGCGCGTTTCCTTTGGGCAGTATATACATGAATGAACGGGTATATTCGTGAATAATAACGAATATCACACGTCACAGCAATAAATTCTTTATTTTTTAATAAAAGTGTGATATAATTCTAATATGGCTTTCTATGATATCGGAGGTGAAATGATGAAGAAAACGCTGTATGTTTCCGACCTTGACGGGACGCTTCTGAGTCCCGAGCCTGCGATAACGGAGCGTACCGCGTCTGTCATCAACTCCCTCACCGCAAGAGGTATGCACTTCACCTTTGCCACCGCAAGAAGCGTGTATTCGGCGATACCGATAACCTCGGCGCTCGATATAAACGTGCCGTGTCTGCTGATGAACGGCGTCAGCGTCTACGACACCGCGGCGGGAGCCTACATAAACAGTGAGTTCATACCGCCCGAGGCTTCGGCGGAGGTGCTGCGCTCGTTCGAGAGGCACGGCATACACTGCTTCATGTACCGCATAGAGGACGGAGTGTTGATATGCTACTACTCGGAGCTCACCACCAAGGTCATGCGGAGCTTTGCCGAGGTGCGAAAGCACGAGTACAAGAAGCCCTTCGTACAGCTTGACCGCCTTGCGGATATGGCTGACGGCTGTACCGTCTACTTCACGACGACGGGGCATTACGAGGACTTGCTCCCCGTGAAGCTCGAGGCAGAGAGGATAGCGGGAGTCGACCACGCCTTCTACCTCGACGTGTACAACGGCGAGTGGTACCTTGAGATATTCTCGCATAAAGCCTCAAAGGCGAACGGTATCAGACTTCTGCGCGAGAGGTACGGCTTTGACGAGGTGGTCGCCTTCGGGGACAACCTCAACGATTTGAGTATGTTTGAGGCGGCTGACGTGAAGATAGCCGTCGGCAACGCCAAGGACGAGCTGAAAGCCGCGGCGGATATCGTCATAGGAACAAATGCTGACAACGGGGTAGCCGAATGGCTCGCCTCCGCTTACATATCATCAACATGAAAGGAAATACATAAAGATGAAAAAACTCATGCTTGGAAACGAAGCCTTCGCAAGAGGCTTATACGAGGCAGGCTGCAAGGTAGTATCGAGCTACCCCGGCACTCCCTCCACCGAGATAACCGAGGAGGTCGCTAAGTACGACGAGGTCTACGCGGAGTGGGCTCCCAACGAGAAGGTCGCTATGGAGACGGCTCTCGGAGCCTCCATCGCGGGCGCGAGAAGCTTCTGCGGAATGAAGCACGTAGGTCTCAACGTCGCCGCCGACCCGCTCTACACCGCGGGATATACGGGCGTGAATGCGGGTATGGTCATCGCAGTTGCGGACGATCAGGGTATGCACTCCTCTCAGAATGAGCAGGACAGCCGCCACCACGCTATCGCCTCGAAGGTGCCTATGCTCGAGCCCTCGGATTCGACCGAGTGCAAGGAATTCGTCAAGCTCGCATTCGAGCTCTCGGAGCAGTTCGACGCTCCGTTCATCGTGAGAATGTCCACTCGTGTAGCACATTCTCAGAGCATAGTTGAAATGGAGGACAGGCAGGAGCTCGAGCTCAAGCCCTACGAGAAATGTCCCCAGAAATTCGTAATGATGCCTGCCTATGCAAAGGGCAGACACGTTTTCGTCGAAGAGCGCACGAGAAAGCTCATCGAGTACGCCGAGACCACGCCCCTCAACAGGGTCGAGATATCCGACAAGGCTGAATTCGGCGTTATCACGAACGGCGCGTGCTACCAGTACGTGAAGGAGGCGCTCGGCGAGAAGGCGTCCGTGCTGAAGCTCGGCATGGTTAACCCGCTCCCCGAGAAGCTGATACAGGACTTCGCCGCCAAGTACGAGCAGGTCTACGTCATCGAAGAGCTCGACGGCATAATCGAGGAGCACTGCCGCAACGTCGGCGTCAGCAACGTAAAGGGCAAGGAGATATTCGGCTATATCGGCGAGCTCCCGCAGTCCGTCATCGCAGAGAAGCTGCTCGGCGAGAAGAAGGACTTCACGGCTCTCGAGGACAATATCCCCGTTCGTCCGCCTGTAATGTGTGCGGGATGTCCCCACCGCGGACTGTTCTACTGCCTGAAAAAGCTCGGCGTAACCGTTTCGGGCGATATCGGCTGCTACACTCTCGGAGCTGCCGCTCCCCTCAACGCTATCGACACCACGATATGCATGGGAGCTTCCATTTCGGGACTCCACGGCTTCAACAAGGCTCGCGGAGCCGAGTCCGAGCACAAGACCGTCGCTGTCATCGGCGATTCGACCTTTATGCACAGCGGTATGACGGGACTTGTGAATATCGCGTATAACAACTCAAATTCCACAGTTATCATACTCGACAACTCCATCACGGGCATGACAGGTCACCAGCAGAACCCGACCACGGGCAAGAACCTCAAGGGCGACCCCGCTGCGGCTGTCAACCTCGAGGAGCTGTGCAGGGCTATCGGTATCAAGCGCGTGCGCGTGACTGACCCGTATAAGCTCGCCGAGACTGAGGCAGCGATAAAGGAGGAGCTCGCAGCTGACGAGGCTTCTGTAATCATCTCGCGCAGACCGTGCGCGCTGCTGAAATACGTCAAGCACAACCCGCCCTTCAAGGTAAATACGGAGAAGTGCGTAGGCTGCAAGATGTGCATGAAGCTCGGCTGTCCCGCAATTTCTATGCGCGACGGCAAGGCTGTCATCGACCATACTCAGTGCGTAGGCTGTGGCATATGCAAGGAGCAGTGCAAGGTCGGAGCAATCGAATAAACTGCATGAAACAGCCGCAGCCAAGCTGCCCGCGGGGGCTCCCCGCCTGCGGCATATGCAAGGAACAGTGCAAGGTAGGAGCAATCGAATAAACTGCATGAAACAGCCGCAGCCAAGCTGCCCGCGGGGGCTCCCCGCCTGCGGCATATGCAAGGAGCAGTGCAAGCTCGGTGCAATAGAATGATTGTAGGGAACGCCGCCCTCGGCGTTCCGAGGAGAACCATATGAAGGTAAGAAAAATAGGCTGCCCGTACTGCAATATCGAAATGAAGTACATGGGAACGAAGCGCATTCAGCTCGGACGCACAGGCTGGATAATAGGCGCCTGGGACAATCTCCTCTCGGGAGCGCTCCACGTGAGCATATACGAATGTCCGAAGTGCGCGAAGCTCGAATTTTTCAGATACAGGAAGTAACGAGGCAAAACAATGATACAGATGAACATTTACGAGGAGTTCGCACACTGGCTGGACGACCTCCTCGAGAACAACGATATGCCCGAGAATACAGCGGCTTTCTGCTTCAATCTCTATGAGGAGTCCGACGAGGAGCACCTCTATGCGGCACAGCTCATCGCGGCAGGCGAGTTCGACCCCGACGACGAAGCGGGCGACTGGGCTTGCGAGGAGGTATGGAGCTGCGAGGAGAACGTGTTCACGGTCGATACCTCCGACGAGGACGACACGGGCTGGAAGCACGCTCAGGAGCTCTTCTGCGAGATGATAGAGGAGTACCTCTCATCGGGAAAGTACGGGCGTATCCTCAAGGACAGCAAGGGCGTGGCGGCAGGCTTCGTTGACGGAGAGCTGCAGCTGCTCTATAAGGCTTGAAATAACATCAAAGGAGTAATATACATGGAAACGAAATCTATCATGATAGTCGGCGTCGGCGGACAGGGCTCGCTGCTCGCGTCGAGGCTGCTCGGCAACGTGCTCCTCGCGCAGGGCTATGACGTAAAGGTCAGCGAGGTACACGGCATGAGCCAGCGCGGCGGCTCGGTAGTTACATACGTAAAGTACGGCGATAAGGTGTATTCGCCCGTTATCGAGAAGGGCGAGGCTGACGCTGTCATCTCGTTCGAGCTTCTCGAGGCGGCGAGATGTCTGCCATATCTGAAAAAGGGCGGTCACCTCATCACCTCCACCCAGCAGATAGACCCCATGCCCGTCATTACGGGCGCGGCGCAGTACCCCGAGGACCTCGTGGGCAAGCTCAGAGCGGCGGGCGCGGAGCTCGTGGCTGTTGACGCCCTCTCCCTCGCGGAGCAGGCAGGCACGTCGAAGGCTTCAAACGTGGTGCTCATGGGCGTTCTCGCGGCTCGCATGGACTATCCCATGGAGCTGTGGCAGAAGGCTATCGAGCAGTGTGTACCCGCTAAATTCCTCGAGCTCAACAAGAAGGCATTCGAGCTCGGACTCAGCGCACAGTCAGTATAAACAAGCACGGCGTAGTTCTTTGGGGAGGACTTGCGTATGAAACGTTTATCAGCAGCATTGCTGTCGCTGACGGTCGCAGCTGCGCTGACAGCCTGCGGACCGTTCCAGTCGGATATGATAGAGGTGCCCGAGGAGGTATCGGTCGTGACGACCGCGCCCGCCGAGACCACCACTATGGTTGAGATGCCCGACCGATACGCGGGACGGCAGGTCTGCTACAAGACCATCGACAACAGCGAACGCCCCGAGCTCGTAAAGGTGAGCTTTTCGGGCGAATGCAGCGAAAATATCAAGAAGCACGCGAGCGTGTCCGACCTGTACGGTATCGACTACCTGCACAGCGGTGTCGTGGGACTCGTCGGCTCGCCGATACAGCTCTCCTTCGACGGGGAGGTGCGCGAGCCCGAGATAGGCTTCATCTACGATAAGGAGCAGCTTCGCGGCGTGCCCGAGAAGAACCTCATCATGCTCCACTACAATGAGAGCGACCAGTTCTACGATACCGTGGAGAAGGCGAAGATCGACACCGAGACCTGC
>JAUMVH010000156.1:3322-6370 GCA_030530245.1 Ruminococcus sp. | reverse complement strand
CGCAGAAAATACCATCGTTCCCGCGAGCATACCTGCGAACACACTCTTGAGCGTTCTTATCTTGCTCATTGGTTATTCCTCCTTCAAAAATCCCTGACTAATTATACTGCATATTAATTGCATTTTACTTATGATATATTCATTATAAGTTAATATTTGGATATCGTAAACCCACAATGTGTAGGATTGGTGGACAAAACCACTGATAATTTATGCTTTTATTACAAAATAGTATTGACACATTTGCTCATATATTATATAATGAGTATGACAACATTCGTTTATGACGGTTCAGGTGAACAAAATCGTCATAACGCAGCGTTGTAAATGGGATGATGTTCCGCAATTGGCGGACAAGCGACCGAGGAGGTCAAGATAAATGAATAAACCAAAGCGACCGATAATCTGCGTCGTCGCCGCTGAAGCCAACAGTATCGAGCAGAGACAGATACTTTTCGGCATCATCGAAAAGGCGCAGGAGTACGGCTACGATACCGCTGTGCTCTCAAACATATACAACCCCAATATAAGTATCAACTCGCTCGAGTGTGAGAACAAGATATACGAGCTCGTCCTCTCGGAGCAGATATCCGCTGTGATACTTATTTCCGAGTCGTTCGTGAACGAGCAGATACGCGAGGCTATCGCCAATTCCATGCTCACCAAGGACGTGCCGATGATAATTCTCGGCGCCCACCTCGAGGAGTTCATGGACTCGAAATTCACTTTTCTCAATACCAGCGACGAGGACGACACCGAGGAGATAATCGACCACCTCATCGACGAGCATGGGCTGACCGATATCGACTACCTCTCGGGCTACGACTACCTCGAGCTCTCACGCAAGCGTGCCGAGGGCTACAGGCGCTCGCTCCGCAAGCACGGCGTTGAGGTGAACGAGAGGAAGATACACTTCGGCGACTTCTGGATGACGTCGGGCGAGGAGCTCGCGCAGAAATACGCCGACGGACATCTGCCGCTCCCGCAGGCTATCGCGTGCGCGAACGACTATATGGCGTACGGTCTGCTCGACGGGTTCAGGCGCAATAATATCCGCGTGCCCGAGGACGTCTCCGTCATCGGCTACGAGTTCATAAACAAGCGGCTCATGCACTCTCCCCTGCTCACGACCTATCAGCGCAACCGTGCCGACCTCGGCAGGTGCGCGGTGGAGATGATACACGACAGGCTCGAGGGCATCGAGGAGCCCAAGTTCACGCCCCCCAAGGGCAGGTTCATACTCGGCGACAGCTGTCCCTGCGGAAAAGACCTCGACAGGTACTACGAGGAGCTCGACAACGTCAAGGTCAAGAGCGATTACGAGGCGTGGAACCTCTTCAGCTCGCTCGACCAGGAGATAACCGAGAGCAAGAACCTCGACGAATTTGTCGAGATACTGGGAAAATTCCACTGGCTGATACGCGACGCTTACAACGTCGTGCTGTGCCTGCAATCGAACTGGTACGACCCGACGGCGGAAGTCTCCGACGTGATGACCTGCCGCGACGTCATGCCGTGGCTCGATAATACGCCGTTTGAGGCGCACCGTCTCGACTTCGCGGAGATATTCTCGCGCTGTCAGGTGCCCGCGGTGTACTACTTTAACCCGATATTCTTCGGTCAGCGTATGTTCGGTCACATCATCATACGCTACGACCGCCCCGATACATATGACGACATCTTCCGCAACTGGATAAAGTCGGTCTCGATATGCCTTGAATTCCTGCGTATGAAGAACGATATCCGTTACCTCACGAGCTGTCAGAACCTCTCCGAGCAGCGCGACACCCTCACGGGAATGTACAACGCCGCGGGACTCGAAAAGTCCTATAATTCGGCAGTTCTGCACGGCAACAAGGAGCTCTACTTCATCATGCTGAGGATATGCCTCTCGGAGGAGAGCCTCTCCATCGAGAACACCGACGACAGGATAAAGGCTATCCTCGACGCCTCGCGCGCGCTCGACGAGTTCTGCGGAAACCACGATATATGCGGACGTATCAACGATAACACGCTCGTCTGCGTGGTACAGCGAAACGCTCCCCCCGCGCTGCTTGCGGACTGCGTATCCGCGATACTGCTCCAGCACAAAAAGTATATGGGATACTACGGCTCGGATTCGTTCGTGTGCGTGTGCGAGCAGTGCTCGGGCATACCGTATAAGGAGATATACGACCTCTGCTCAGCCGAAGCCGACATCAAGGCGAAGGCGCTCGACGAAAAGAAGGTCATCAGCCACTACAAGGAAATGGCGGAGATACGCAGCTACGTCTACTCACGCCCGACCGAGACCTTCGACAGCGAATCGCTCCACGACCTCTTCCCGGGAAGCACGGGCTACCTCAGGAGCGTGTTCAAGCAGTGCTTCGGTATCAGCTTCCACAAGGACTGCATTATCGCGCGAATCGCCAAGGCGAAATACTACCTCTCGACCACGACTCTGAACGTCATCGAGATATCCGAGAAGTGCGGCTACCTCGACAGCAAATATTTCCTGCGCCAGTTCAGCATGGTCGTCGGCATGACGCCTATCCAGTACCGAGTGAGCATACAGTATTAATTGTAGGGGACGGCGTCCCCGACGTCCCGCCATTATACCGACAAACCACCCGAAACATTTTGTAGGGGACGCCGTCCTCGGCGTCCCACGGGCGCACACTGTGCGCCCCTACATTTTCTTGCTTCTTGCCTCTGTATTCATGCTTCTTGTATGCGGGCGCACGGAATGCGCCCCTACACAAACAAAAAGAGCTGTACGTCGCCGTACAGCTCTCTTTTTTATAAAGTCAAATCAAACGAGATCAAAGCTGCCTGCCTTGTTGTCAACAACGTAGTAAACCTTGTTCTCCTCGGGCTTTACGTAAACGTTTACAGTCTTGGGAGACTTAACGCCCGACTCCTTCTTTGCTCTTGCAATAAGCTCAGCAGAAGTGATCTGTGCGCCGAGGTACTCAACGAATACGTTCTCGGAAGCAGCAACCTTCTTAGCAGCGGGCTTCTTTGCAGCAGCAG
Organism: Ruminococcus sp.; assembly: GCA_030530245.1. Lineage (GTDB taxonomy): Bacteria > Bacillota > Clostridia > Oscillospirales > Ruminococcaceae > Ruminococcus. The sequence goes on along the minus strand of JAUMVH010000156.1, from coordinate 3,358 downwards.
CCTTCTTTTTACGGGGCTCCTCGGCGGGAGCTTCTT
>JAUMVH010000156.1:0-3312 GCA_030530245.1 Ruminococcus sp. | reverse complement strand
GCAGCCTTATTGGGAGCAGCAGCCTTCTTCTCCGCAGCCTTCTCGGGAGCCTTGACCTCTGCAGCTGCGTCTACGGTCTTCTTAACATCAGCCATGATAATTACCTCCGTTTAGATTACTTGTTAACAGCGTTCTTGAGAGCCTGACCTGCCTTGAAAGCAGGAGCCTTTGAAGCGGGAGCAGTCATCATCTTCTTGGTCTGGGGATTGATGACCTGCTTAGCCTTTCTGTCGCGAACCTCGAAAGTACCGAAGCCTACGATAGAAACCTTCTCGCCGCTTGCGAGTGATTCTGTGATAGCAGCGATAACTGCGTTTACAGCAGCCTCTGCGTTCTTCTTGGTGAAGTCAGTCTTTTCAGCAACAACACTGATAAGTTCAGTTTTTGTCATATCTGTATCCTCCATTTTATAAATTTTATATATGCATTATATACCTTTTGTCCCGATTTGTCAAGGAATTTGCGAAAAAAAGACATTTCGACCGATTCTACGCTATCCGTGAGCTGTTTTTTATCCAAAACAACCATAGATTTTGGCTATTTTCCGTTACAGGCTCCCGCAAACGCCGCATTCACGCTGTTTTCTCGTTGCACACTCTCAACTTTTTTCCGCTGTCAGGACGCCGTCCGTGAGGTCTACATCTATGACGTCGCCAGCTGAGAGGTCGCACTGTATCATCTTTTTCGCCACGAGGGTCTCGACCTTGCTCTGTATGAAGCGGCGGAGCGGTCTCGCGCCGAAGTTCGGGTCATAGCCGCAGTCCACGATATAATTCTTGGCTTCCTCGCTTACATTTATACGTATGTGCTTGTCGTCGAGGCGCTTTTGCAGGTCTGCGAGCATGAGGTCTACGATATTCATTATCTCGGACTTCGCGAGCGGCTTGTAGAAGATTATCTCGTCGAGACGGTTGAGGAATTCGGGGCGGAACTGCTTTTTCAGCAGAGCCTCGACGTTCGCCCTCGCCTCATCGGTGATGTTGCCGCTCTCGTCGATACCGTCGAGGATATAGGGGCTTCCGAGGTTGGAGGTCAGTATTATGATAGTGTTCTTGAAGTCGACCGTTCTGCCCTGCGAGTCGGTGATACGTCCGTCGTCGAGGACCTGAAGCAGTATGTTGAACACGTCGGGATGAGCCTTCTCAATCTCATCGAAGAGCACGACGGAGTAAGGCTTGCGGCGCACTGCCTCGGTGAGCTGTCCGCCCTCGTCGTAGCCGACGTATCCGGGAGGCGCTCCGATGAGGCGGCTGACGCTGAATTTCTCCATGTATTCGCTCATATCAATGCGTATGATATTTTTCTCGTCGTCGAAGAGTATCTCCGAGAGCGCCTTTGCGAGCTCGGTCTTGCCGACGCCCGTAGGTCCGAGGAACATGAACGAGCCGATAGGTCTGTCGGGAGCCTGTATGCCCGCACGCGAGCGCAGTATCGCCTCGCTGACCTTCTCGACGGCTTCGTCCTGTCCGATGACGCGCTTGTGCAGGAGCTCGCCGAGGTGCAGGACCTTCTCTTTCTCACCCTCCATGAGCTTCGCGACGGGTATGCCTGTCCAGCGGCAGACTATCTTTGCTATCTCGTCCTCGGTGACACGGTCGCGCAGGAGCTTCTCGCCCTTCATATCCTCTTCCGCCTGTGCTTCGAGGTCGGCGAGCTGCTTTTTCAGCGCAGGCATACGCCCGTATTCGAGCTCTGCCGCCTTGTTGAAATCGTACTCGCGCTTTGCACGCTCTATCTCGCCGTTTACCTGCTCTATCTCCTCGCGGAGCTTCTGCACGGACGATATATCGTTCTTTTCGTTTTCCCACTTAGCCTTCATGGCGTTGAATTTCTCGCGCAGCTCCGAGAGCTCCTTCTGAATCTCGGCGAGGTGCTCCTGCGAGATGGAGTCGCTCTCCGTTTTGAGCGCGGTCTCCTCTATCTGGAGCTGTATCATCTTGCGGTTTATCTCGTCGAGCTCGGTGGGCATGGAGTCCATTTCCGTGCGTATCGTCGCGCACGCCTCGTCGATGAGGTCTATCGCCTTGTCGGGGAGGAAGCGGTCGGTGATGTACCTGTTCGAGAGCACAGCCGCGGAGATGAGCGCATTGTCGCTTATCTTAACGCCGTGGAAGACCTCATAGCGCTCCTTGAGTCCGCGAAGGATAGAGATAGTGTCCTCGACCGTCGGCTCGTCGACCATTACGGGCTGGAAGCGGCGCTCGAGCGCGGGGTCTTTCTCGATGTACTGGCGGTACTCGTTGAGCGTGGTCGCGCCGATACAGTGGAGCTCTCCCCTTGCAAGCATGGGCTTGAGGAGGTTGCCCGCGTCCATAGCTCCGTCGGACTTGCCCGCACCGACGATGGTGTGGAGCTCGTCGATGAACAGGAGTATCTGTCCGTTGCTGTTCTTTATCTCATTGAGGACGGCTTTGAGCCTCTCCTCGAACTCGCCGCGGTACTTCGCGCCCGCAACGAGAGCTCCCATATCGAGCGAGAAGACCTTGCGGTCCTTGAGGCTGTCGGGGACGTCTCCCGCCACGATACGGAGCGCAAGTCCCTCCGCAATGGCAGTCTTGCCGACGCCGGGCTCGCCGATGAGGACGGGGTTATTCTTGGTCTTGCGCGAGAGTATGCGGATGACGTTGCGTATCTCGCTGTCGCGCCCGATGACGGGGTCGAGCTTGTTGCGCTTTGCGAGCCCGACGAGCTCCTGACCGTACTTCGTCAGCACGTCGTAGGTGTCCTCGGGATTCTCGGAGGTGACGCGGGTGTTTCCGCGTACCGACATCAGCGCCGAGAGGAAGCTGTCGCGCGTTATATTAAATGTGCGGAGAAGGCTCTCGACGTCTCTGTCCTTGCACTCGATGAGCGCAAGCATGACGTGCTCGACGGACACGAACTCGTCCTTCATATTTTCGGCGACGGACTCAGCACTCGTGAGCACGCGGTCGCCCTCCGCAGAAATGCCGATATTGCTGCTTCTGCCGCTTCCCGTGACCTTGGGGAGCATATTTATCCTCTTGTCAATTTCGCCGTCGAAGATGTCGGCGTCGATGTTCATTTTCCTGATGAGCTGTGGGATAAGTCCGTTTTCCTGCTTCATCAGACCCGAGAGCAGGTGTACGGGCTCAATGACGTTATTCGACTGCATAACGGCGATACTCTGCGCCTTTCTAATTGCGTCGACTGTTCTCTGCGTATATTTCTCTGCATTCATATCTGTATCCTCCTTTTCTCTGAGGACTCTGTCCTCAGTCTCCTGCAAGGGCTATGCCCTTGACCCGGCCCTGACAAGGTGCGTGGTTCATGGGGGGTGGGGTCGGGTCTCGA
>JAUMVH010000155.1 GCA_030530245.1 Ruminococcus sp. | reverse complement strand
AAGAGTCGACCTCGTGGTAAGAACCGTCGTACAGCTCAACCTTGACGTCAACTACCTCGTAGCCTGCGAGGATACCTGCCTTCATAGCGCCCTGGATACCTGCGTCAACAGCGGGGATGTACTCCTTCGGGATAGAACCGCCGACAACGGCGTTCTTGAACTCGTAGCCCTTGCCCGACTCGTTGGGCTCTACGCGGATCTTGACGTGACCGTACTGACCCGAACCGCCCGACTGCTTCTTGTACTTGTAGTCGATGTCGGCAGTGCCCTTGATGGTCTCCTTGTATGCGACCTGAGGAGCACCTACATTAGCCTCGACCTTGAACTCACGGAGGAGACGGTCAACGATAATGTCGAGGTGGAGCTCACCCATGCCTGCGATGATGGTCTGACCTGTTTCCTCGTCAGTCCATGTCTTGAAGGTAGGATCCTCTTCAGCAAGCTTTGCGAGAGCGATGCCCATCTTCTCCTGACCAGCCTTTGTCTTGGGCTCGATAGCGAGCTGGATAACAGGCTCGGGGAATTCCATGGATTCGAGGATTATCGGGTGCTTGTCATCACAGAGCGTGTCGCCTGTGGTTGTATTCTTGAGACCAACTGCTGCGGCGATATCGCCCGAGTAAACAGTTGTGAGGTCTTTTCTGTGGTTAGCGTGCATCTGAACGATACGTCCGAAGCGCTCCTTGCTGTCCTTGGTCGCATTGAGGACTGTGTCGCCCTGGTTGATGATACCCGAGTAAACACGGAAGAATGCGAGCTTACCAACGAACGGGTCGGTAGCGATCTTGAACGCGAGAGCCGAGAACGGCTCGTCATCGGAGGAAGGTCTCTCCTCCTCAGCGTCTGTATCGGGATTTACGCCCTTGATAGCGGGAACGTCGAGCGGAGAAGGCATATAGTCGATGATAGCATCGAGGAGCTTCTGAACGCCCTTGTTCTTGTATGAAGTACCGCAGCAGACAGGTACCATCTCGTTAGCGATAGTGGACTTTCTGATGCAAGCCTTGATCTCCTCCTGAGTAAGCTCCTCGCCGTCGAGGTACTTCATCATGAGTTCTTCGTCCTGCTCTGCAACGTGCTCAACCATATCGTCGTGGTACTGCTGAGCCTTTTCCTTCATATCCTCGGGGATATCCTCGACTTTGATATCCGTACCGAGGTCGTTTGTATAGATGTATGCCTTCATCTCAACGAGGTCGATAAGACCCTTGAACTCGTCCTCAGCACCGATGGGGAGCTGGATCGGAACGGCATTACACTTGAGTCTGTCCTTCATCATGTCTACGACACGGTAGAAGTCGGCACCCATGATATCCATCTTATTTACATAAGCCATACGGGGTACCTTGTAGTTATCAGCCTGACGCCAAACGGTCTCAGACTGGGGCTCAACGCCTCCCTTAGCGCACAGAACGGTTACAGAGCCGTCGAGTACACGGAGCGAACGCTCGACCTCAACAGTGAAGTCAACGTGGCCGGGAGTGTCGATTATGTTAAGTCTGTGGCCTGCCCAGTAGCAAGTCGTAGCAGCCGAGGTAATTGTGATACCGCGCTCCTGCTCCTGCTCCATCCAGTCCATAGTAGCGGATCCTTCATGGGTCTCACCGATCTTGTGGTTAACACCCGTGTAGAAAAGGATACGCTCGGTAGTAGTGGTCTTACCGGCATCGATATGAGCCATGATACCGATATTTCTGGTGTTCTCCAGTGAACAATCTCTTGCCATAGTATCCTCCTTTGGCTCTTACCAGCGGTAGTGAGCAAACGCCTTGTTTGCCTCAGCCATCTTGTGAGTATCGTCACGCTTCTTGCAGGCGCCGCCTGTTCCGTTGAGCGCGTCGAGGATCTCACCGGCAAGTCTTTCCTTCATTGTCTTCTCGTTTCTCTCTCTGGAGTACTTTGTGATCCAGCGGAGACCGAGTGTCTGACGTCTCTCGGGTCTTACCTCCATAGGTACCTGGTAAGTAGCACCGCCGAGACGGCGAGCCTTTACCTCGAGCTCGGGCATGATATTCTCCATAGCCTGCTCGAATACCTCCAGAGCGTCCTTGCCTGTCTTTTCAGCCACGATGTCGAATGCACCGTAAACTATCTTCTGTGCAACACCCTTCTTACCATCGAGCATAATGTTGTTGATAAGGCGTGTTACGAGCTTTGAGTTGTATACAGGGTCCTGTAATACATCACGCTTTGCGATATTACCTCTTCTTGGCATTTCGCTTCCCTCCTTCACATAGATTCATGAATTCATAGGTACTCGTACCGCTGCGGTTACTGCTCCGCGTGTGGAGCCATGCTTCGCCGCACGGTATGTTTTCCGCCATGCAGAGATGATATATAGCGTGTATCTATATATAACTCCGCACAATATGCGGCAGTAGTTATCCTATTTTAATAATGTTCGCGGCAGTATTTATACAGCGTATCCGCGCGCTGTGCAGAGGTTCTTACTTCTGCTTGGGCTTCTTTGCACCGTACTTGGAACGAGCCTGATTGCGGTTAGCAACACCCTGAGCGTCGAGAGCGCCTCTGATGATGTGGTAACGCACACCAGGGAGATCCTTTACACGTCCGCCTCTGATGAGAACAACGCTGTGCTCCTGAAGGTTGTGGCCGATACCGGGGATGTAAGAAGTTACCTCGTAGCCGTTTGTGAGCTTAACTCTGGCGATCTTTCTCATAGCTGAGTTAGGCTTCTTAGGTGTAGCCGTTCTTACAGCTGTGCAGACGCCTCTCTTCTGAGGAGAGCTCTGGTCGATCTGAGTCTTCTTCTTAGCATTGTAACCCTTCTGGAGAGCAGGAGCTGTGGACTTTGTCTCAAGATCCTTTCTTCCCTTACGTACGAGCTGGTTAAATGTAGGCATGATTTTCCTCCTTTTTTAGATATTCTGCGTGCATATTACAGCACACTAAAATATTATATCCAAAAAAAGGCGGCTTGTCAAGAGAAAATCTCAAAAAAGCCGCTTTTTTCGTTATATTTGGTTATTTGCACAGTCCCGCCGACGGTGTTGAACGGTATATAGGGCAAATTTGCTTTCAAGGGCTCTGCCCTTGACCCGCCAAAGGCTCTGCCTCTGGACTCCGCGAGGGCTCTGCCCTCGACCCGCCGGGACTCTGTCCCGGACCCTGCCAAGGAGCGCAGCCCCTTGGAACCCGAAATCGCGCCGCCGCTCGCAAGCTCGCTCACTAAATACGAATGGCAAGTCTTCTCCCGCGATTCATAGTTATACATACGGCTGCATACTGTAGGGGACGCCGCCCTCGGCGTCCATCCAATATACCGATAAACGTACGGGCGGGCGAGGTGCCCGCCCGTACAAAATGCATCAGTCCTTCTTGCGTGCAAAGAGGAGTATCAGCGGATATATCTCGAGGCGTCCGAGCAGCATATCGAAGCAGAGCACCACCTTCGAGAAGGAATCGAGTCCGCCGAGATTGCCCGAGGGGCTGAATCTGCCCACGCCGAAGCCGATATTGTTCATACAGGTGATGACCGCCGAGAGGTTCTCCTCGATCGAGAAGCGGTCGTGCGATATCAGCAGCACCGACACCGCCATCAGCAGCATAAAGAGTATGAAGTAGTTCGTAGCGCCGCGCACAACGTCCTTCTCGACGGGCTTGCCGTCCATCTTGATGGTAGCGACCGCGCGGGGGCTTACGATGTATTTCAGCTCGCGGATACCCGTCTTGACGATTATCATTATTCGCGCGACCTTCATACCGCCGCCCGTCGAGCCCGCGCACGAGCCCACGAACATCAGCAGCAGGAGCAGCGTCTGCGCGAACACGGGCCACTGACCCGTATCCGTGGTCGAGAAGCCCGCCGAGGTTATCGTCGAGGCGACCATGAAGAACGACCGTCTCAGCGCTTCGAGCACCGAGCCGTACTGCTTCATCACGGTCAGCGTGATGACTCCCGTCGCGAGTATGATTATGCTGAAATAGGTGCGGACCTCCTCGTTCTTGTAGGCGAGCGAGAACTTCCTTATCAGCAGGTAGTAGTAGAGGTTGAAATTGACGCCGAAGAGTATGATGAACACCGCGATGACCATTTCTATGTACGGGCTGTTGTAGTGACCGATGCTGTCGTTCCACATCGAGAAGCCGCCCGTACCCGCCGACGAGCACGCGTGTATCACCGCGTCATACAGCGGCATACCTCCTATCATCAGCAGTCCCGTTTCGGAGAGGGTGAGCGCGATGTATATGCTGTAGAGTATGCGCGCGGAAAAGCTCGACTTCGACACGAGCCGTCCCACGTTCGGACCCGCGCACTCGGCTCTCATCATATGCATGGTACGCGAGTCGTTGCTCGACATTATCGCGAGTACGAACATCAGCACGCCCATACCTCCCAGCCAGTGGGTGAACGCCCTCCAAAACAGGCACGAGCGCGACATCGCCTCGACATTGCCGAGAACGGTGGCTCCCGTGGTGGTGAAGCCCGAGACCGTCTCGAACAGCGCGTCGAAGTAGTTGGGTATCTCGCGCGAGATAACGAACGGCAGGGCTCCTATCGCGGACATGGCTATCCACGACGCGGCAACGCTCACGAAGCCCTCCATTGAATAGACGGTGTTGTCGCGCGGCTTTTTCAGCGTGAACGCGAACGCTATCGCCATCGTTATCACGAACGGTATCAGAAACGAAAGGAGTATGTGGTGCTCGTGATATATGACTCCCACGAGCACGGGCAGGAGCATACACAGTCCCACTACCTTCAGTATCTGACCCATTATATAGGTTATCATTCTGTAGTTCATGATGCTGACGATGTATCTCCCTTTTTATCGAATATTTCCCTGAGGTCGCCGAAGCCGCGGTTGGTGGTGACTACGACCACGCTGTCGTTCACCATCAGGCAGTCGTCGCCCTTGGGGATGATGAGCTCGTTGCCCCTGACGATACTCGCGATGAGTATGCCGCTCCTCAGCTTGAGCTTTTTCAGCGGCACGCCCACGTAGTCCTTGTGCTCGCGGATAACGAACTCGATAGCCTCGAGCTTGTCGTTGACGAGCCTGTAGAGCGTGGTGACGTTGTTGCCCGCCGAATTCTGCTTCGCGCGGACGTACTGGAGTATCTGATTTACGGTTATGCCCTTCGGCGAGATGATACTGTCGAGGTCGAGAGTGTCGGTGAGCTGCATGAGCGTCATGCGGTTTACCTTGGTGACGACCTTCTCAACGCCGTTGTTCTTGGCGAGCAGCGACAGCAGGATATTCTCCTCGTCAATGCCCGTGAGCGTCACCACCGCGTCCGCGTCGTAAACGCGCTCCTCCTTGAGGATATCGTGGTCGGTGCCGTCGGCACATATCACGTTGACCTTGTTCAGGCGCTCGCTCAGCTCGAGGCAGCGCTTCTCGTTTATCTCGATTATCTTGACCTTCACGCCCATCTCGCGGAGCTGCTGGGCGAGGTGATAGCCGACCCTTCCGCCGCCGATGAGGACCGCGGACTTCACGCGCTTCTCCCTGTAGGCAGCGCTTATGCTCTTGAAGAACTTGACCATATTGCTGTGCGACGCGGTCATGTGTATCTTGTCGCCCGCCTTGAGAATGAAGCTTCCGTTCGGGATAACGACCTCCTCGCCGCGCTGTACGGCACAGATGAGCACGTCGAGCCTCAGTCTGCGCGAGAGCTGCGTGAGGGCGATGTTATCGAGGATACTGCCGCTCGTGATACGTATCTCGGCGAGGTCTACCCTGCCCTTCGCGAACGACTCTATATTGATAGCCTCGGGATAGCGGAGCACCTTCGCTATCTCGTTGGCGGCGTTGTAATCGGGGTTTACCATCATGCTGATACCGAGCTCCTCGCGCATGAATACCAGCTGCTTGTCGAATTCGGGACTTCTCACGCGCGCGATACAATGGCGCGCCTTCATCTTCTTCGCGATAAGGCAGGAGAGGATATTCACCTCGTCCGAGCTCGTAACCGCGATGAAGATATTGCACCGCTCAACGCCCGCCTCGTCGAGGACGTCGGTCTGCAGGCAGTTGCCCGCGATGCCCTTTACGTCGTAGTCGTTGACGATGGAATTTATTTTGACTTCGTTGCTGTCGATGACAGTCACATTGTGCTCGTCGCAGAGCACCTCGGCAAGTGCGCAGCCAACTTTGCCGCCGCCGACTATGATAATTTCCATAATTCCTCCAGAAAATATCAGAAAATGATTGTAAGGTATAACACCTCAGAGTAATTATACAACCAATTAAATGATTTGTCAAGGCTCTGCCTTGACAATCCGCCAAGGGCTCTGCCCTTGGAACCCGCTGGGACTCTGTCCCAGACCCTGCCAGAGACTCTGCCTACAGCGGAGCTGCATATAGCATCACAAGCCAAATCAAAGATTTGGTGTGCTGCTTATCTGG
>JAUMVH010000154.1 GCA_030530245.1 Ruminococcus sp. | reverse complement strand
CTCCCGTTGATCTTGCGGCAGGCGAGACAGTTGCGGCACCTATGCCCGGTAATATCCTCCGCATTGACGTTGCACAGGGCGACACAGTCAAGGCGGGACAGATACTTGTTATCCTCGAAGCTATGAAAATGGAGAACGAGATAGTTGCTCCCAAGGACGGCACCGTTGCGCAGGTAGTTACAAGCAAGGGCGCAGTAGTAGACACAGGCGCTCCGCTTGTTATCATAGCGTAAGGAGGGCGAATAATGAATATCGTTGAGACCCTTGAAAAACTTTGGAACGACTCGGGTTTTCAGAGCTTCTTCGTAGGCGACGGCTGGAAGAACCTCATCATGATAGCGATATCGTGCGTTCTTCTGTACCTCGGTATCGTGAAGAAGTTCGAGCCGCTCCTGCTCGTCGGAATAGCGTTCGGCTGTCTGCTCGTGAACCTTTCCTACTTCGGACCCGAATCCACCGACGCGCTCTACCACCCCGAGCTATGGAGCGCCTTCCTCGATGAGGAGAGCGAGTTCTACCACAGCTACGGACATATCCTGTCGCACGGCGGACTGCTGGATATCCTCTACATAGGCGTTAAGGCAGGCGTATACCCGTCGCTCATCTTTATGGGCGTAGGCGCGATGACCGATTTCGGTCCCCTTATCGCGAACCCCAAGAGCCTTCTCCTCGGAGCGGCTGCACAGATGGGCGTATTCCTCGCATTCTTCGGAGCTGTATGCCTCGGCTTCACGGGCAATCAGGCAGCTTCCATCGGCATCATCGGCGGTGCGGACGGTCCTACGGCCATCTTCCTCACCACGAGACTTGCTCCCGAGCTCCTCGGACCTATCGCTATCGCGGCTTACTCGTACATGGCGCTCATTCCTATGATACAGCCCCCGCTCATGAAGCTCCTCACCACCAAGAAGGAGCGCGAGGTAAAGATGGAGCAGAACAGAAACGTAACAAAGACCGAGAAGATAATCTTCCCGATAATCGTAGCAATGTTCGTTATCCTTCTCCTTCCCTCGACTGCACCGCTCGTTGGCTGCCTTATGCTCGGCAACCTCTGGAGAGAGTGCGGCGTTACGGAGAGACTTTCCGACACGGTACAGAATGCTCTTATGAACATCGTAACGGTATTCCTCGGAATCTCCGTCGGAGCCACAACAGCGGCAAGCAGCTTCCTCAACATCAAGACGCTGATGATAATCGCGCTCGGACTTACAGCGTTCGCGTTCTCGACAGTCGGCGGACTTCTTGTCGGCAAGCTGATGTACCTGCTCACAGGCGGCAAGGTAAACCCGCTCATTGGTTCTGCGGGCGTATCGGCAGTACCTATGGCAGCGCGTGTATCGCAGATGGAGGGTCAGAAGGCGAATCCCGCGAACTTCCTCCTCATGCACGCTATGGGACCGAACGTTGCGGGTGTTATCGGCTCGGCTATCGCAGCGGGCTTCCTGCTGGCGGTATTCGGCAAGTAATTCGGTTTCAGACACAAAGTTTTCAACAGACCTTTCGGAGTACGTCTCTGAAAGGTCTGTTTCAGCCTGAAAAGGACTTGTTCGGCGTAATGCACAAGGCTGATTTGGAGATATATACAAAACATATATTCGATTTAAAGCCGTATATACCTTTTCAACCCGCTATAAACAGCAAATCAACACCGATTCAACAGTTTTCCGCCGAGTTATCAACGGTTGAAAGTTGAATCGTTGAAAACTCGGAGTCTCCGTTTGTGCAAATCGGAGACTTTTGTTTTTTCGGTTGACAATGGCGATATTTTGTAATATAATGTAAATTACAGATAAATAGAAGGTTTTGACAGATAAAAAAGATATAAACAGTCAGAACGCTGCAAGGTGTAGAATGAACAAAAGGAAGGAACGCATTACCTGAGATATCCGACGTTAGGGTAGGCATAGCTTTTTCCTTCGGTTCAGCAAGTGAACAGGGAAAATGTTATGCCGTTTTTATTTTGCTTCAGTCGCAGCAGGTGACCGAGGACGGGAAGTGCGTGATGAAACGGATAAAGCCTTGCAGGCGTAAAAGAAAAAGGGAGCGGGTACTCCCCGACCTGCCGCAGGTGCGGGTCAAGTGTATGAACAACAGATACGGAGGATGAAATAAAATGGGAAAGGTACACGTAAATAAGGGCAGAGTTGCGCTCGCTCTTATTGGAGTCGTCGTATCGATGACGGTCGTTGACAGCGCGAGGAGAGAGTTCTTCAAGGTCAACACAAGCAGCAAGGTAACAGTCAACGGAGACTTTATATCGAAGTCGGCTGCGGCGATGTCCGCGGACAGCACGGTGCCGTTCGCGCTTGACGAGAACGGTCAGCCCACAACAGCCTTTGACGGCGTGAAGTACGTGGGCAAGTCCGAGCAGCAGCTCACCGCCGACAAGATGGGACAGGGACTCCTTGTGCTTGCGGACGGCGACCACCCCGTTGCCGAGGGCAGCAAGAGCGAGATGATAGACCTGCTCGACTGCAAGAACGACAGCTACACGCTCATCGAAGAGGGCGTTATGCTCAACACCGACGCCGCAGAGGCGCTCAACAGCCTCATGGCGGGATACGAGGCGGCTACGGGACTGAACGACTTCGTTGTGTACGGAACTACTGAGACTTATACGGGCGACGGCTCGTACTGCCCGAAGGCGTTTGCTGAGAGCGTGACAGGCAATACCGTCGACCTCGCACTCAACGGTCTCGGCTCCGTTATCTCATTTGACGGCTACGACGAGGAGGGCTGGGTCGTAGAGAACTGCGCCAAGTACGGATTCATCGTGAGATATCCGCAGGGCAAGCAGGAGCAGACGGGTCAGGCGTTCTGCCCGTGGCACCTCAGATACGTGGGCAAGCTCCACGCGGCAGTTATGCAGCGCAACGACCTGTGCCTCGAGGAATACCTCGAATTCCTCAAGAAGTACACGGTAGACGCGCCGTTCGAGTTCTCGTACGAGGGCGCGGGCTACGAGATATACTATGTCCCGTCCGAAGGCGATGTTACGACTGCGATGGTGCCTATTACAGGCAATTACAGCATCTCGGGCAACAACACCGACGGCTTTATCGTGACGTGCAGAAAAATGTGAGCACAATGCGGCTGAGGAGACTCCTCAAGCCGCATTTTTTGCGCCTTTAAGGCATATCATTACGGTGAGGTGATGATATGAAACGGATAATTTCGGTCATCGCGGCAGTGCTTGTTGCCGCGCTTTTTTTGCCTGTCGGAGCCCGAGCTGCGGACGACCCTGCCGAGGCTGCGGAGGCGTATATCCTCGTCGAGGCGGCGACGGGGACTGTGCTCGCGGGCAAAAACGCCGATATGCAGCGAAATTGCGGCTATCTGAGCAAGCTGATGTCGCTGCTGCTCATTGCCGAGGACATCGAGACGGGCAAATTCCGGCTCTCGACGGAGCTGACCGCCTCGGAGACGGTGCGCGGGACTAATGGGGCGGTCGTATGGCTCGAGCCGAGCGACAAAATGACGGTCGAGGAGCTGCTGAAATCGGTCATCATCGGCAACGCCAACGACGCGATGACTGTGCTCGCAGAGGCGTCCGAGCGCAGCATAGACGGCTTCGTTTCGCGCATGAACAGCGAGGCGTTCGATATGGGACTGCGCGGCACGGCGTTCTATTCGCCATACGGCTACTATGACGAGCGCGAGCACTCCACCGCCCACGATATCGCGGAGATTTGCCGCGCACTATCGCGCTTTGAGCTCCTGCGCCCTTATTTTCAGACGTGGCGGGACTTCGTAAAGGGCGGCGCGACCGAGCTCGTCAGCGAGAACACGCTCTCCCGCACCTACGACCGCCACATCGGCTTCAAGGCGTGCCACTCGGACGAGGCGGGCTACTGCGCTGCCGAGGGCGGTATCAACGACGCGGGAACGTGCTACATCTCGGTGGTGCTTGGAGCTCCCGACGCGGACGTATCGCTCGGAGCGGCGAAGAAGCTGATAAACCGCGGTTTCAGCGAGTTCAGGGTCACGGCGACGATGTTCCCAGACGAGATGCTGATGCCGATGAAGGTGAGGGGAGGCGAGGACTCCGCCGTGGAGATACGCCTACGCGAGCAGAGCAGGATAGTCGTGCCGCGCGGAGTTTCCGAGCTCGGGACGGTGACGGTGCTGCCCGAATACCTGTCCGCACCCGTGAAAAAAGGGCAGAAAATAGGCACGGCGGGCTTCTACAGCGGCAAGGAGCTCGTCTGCGAGGCAGATATAGTGGCGGCGGGCAATGTCGCACGCCTGAGCTTCCGCTACGTCTTTGGTAAAACCTTGGTGAAACTGCTGAAATAGCATTGTTGAATTTGGCTACAAAGTACAAAAGTGGAATGACTTTTATAAAGGGACTTGAAATATTTCTTAAAATATAGTATCATAAGATTGGTAATTTATAATGTACCGCATACTATATGTAGTACATACTGGAGGTAAATCAAATGTCATTAAAGCTTAACACCAAGTATCTGGCTGACTTTGTCAATGCTGATGAGCTCACAGGTATCAAGGCTCAGGTCGAGGCTGCTGCCGAGACTCTCCACAGCAAGACAGGTCTCGGAAACGATTTTCTGGGCTGGGTAAGTCTCCCCACCGACTACGACAAGGAGGAATTCGCACGTATCAAGGCTGCTGCCGAGAAGATAAAGGGCAATTCCGATATCCTCATCGTTATCGGTATCGGCGGCTCTTACCTTGGCGCGAGAGCAGCTATCGAGCTCCTCAAGTCGCCCCTTTACAATAATATGAAGAAGGACACTCCCGACATCTACTACGTCGGCAACAGCATAAATCCTACATACCTTAATGAGATAATCTCTCTCTGCGAGGGCAAGGATTTCTCTGTCAACGTAATCTCCAAGTCGGGCACAACTACCGAGCCTGCGCTCGCATTCCGCATCTTCAAGAAGATGGTCGAGGACAAGTACGGCAAGGAAGAGGCTAAGAACCGTATCTTTGCTACCACAGACAAGGCAAGAGGAACCCTCAAGAACCTCTCCGACGCCGAGGGCTACGAGACATTCGTTATCCCCGATGATGTCGGCGGACGCTTCTCCGTACTCACAGCCGTTGGTCTGCTTCCTATAGCTGTTGCGGGCTGCGACATCGACGCTCTCATGAAGGGCGCTGCTAAGGCACAGGCTGATTTCACAGCTGACTTCGACAGCAACGACTGTTACAAGTACGCTGCTCTCAGAAATATCCTCTACAGGAAGGGCAAGGCAGTTGAGATGCTCGTTTCCTACGACCCCAGCTTCGTTATGATGAGCGAGTGGTACAAGCAGCTCTTCGGCGAGAGCGAGGGCAAGGACAACAAGGGCATCTTCCCCGCTTCCGTTACATTCTCGACCGACCTCCACTCGATGGGTCAGTATATACAGGACGGCGCTCGTATCATGTTCGAGACAGTCGTTGACATCAAGACTCCCAAGAAGGACCTCTTCCTCGAGCCCGATGCCGAGAACCTCGACGGTCTCAACTTCCTCACGAACCAGAATATGTCCGTAGTCAACAGGAAGGCATTCGAGGGCACAGTTCTCGCTCACACAGAGGGCGGAGTTCCCAACATCATCCTCGAGCTCGACGACACTACGGAAGAGAGCGTCGGCTACATGATATACTTCTTCGAGAAGGCTTGCGCTATCTCAGGCTACGTTCTCGGAGTAAATCCCTTCAACCAGCCCGGCGTTGAGAGCTACAAGTCGAATATGTTCGCTCTCCTCGGCAAGCCCGGCTACGAAGGCGCGAAGGCTGCACTTGAAGCTAAGCTCGGCTGATCCCCGAGTTTACTATAAACTAAACAATACACACTGCCGCAAGGCAATGGAAGGAGTAAACCATGATAAAACTTATTACAGGCAAAAAGGGTTCAGGCAAGACCAAGATACTCATTGACCAGATCAACGACGCAGTAAAGGCTACAGCAGGCAACGTTGTATGCGTAGAGAAAGGCTCAACAGTAAGATATTCCATCAGCCGTAAGGTAAGATGGTGCGATACAGAGTACTATGCTATCGAGGGCTATGACACATTCTACGGCTTCATCGCAGGTCTCCTCGCGAGCAACTACGATATCACACACGTTTACATCGACGGTATATTCCGTATCGGCGGACGTGACTACGATGCGCTCGGCAAGCTCCTCGAGAAGCTGGACAAGCTCACAGGCGACGACGTATCCGTTATCTTCACAGTTTCCGCTGACGAGAGCGAGCTTCCCGAGAGCGTAAAGCAGTTCCTCAAGTAAGAGGCAAGAGTATAGAAACAAGAGGCAAGAAATAAACCGACATAGGCATTATACCAAGGCGGCAAGCAAACTCTTGCTTCTTGCATCTGACATCTGGCTTCTCGAAAAATCAATTTTTATAATTGATTTTTCGTTAA
>JAUMVH010000153.1 GCA_030530245.1 Ruminococcus sp. | reverse complement strand
GCCCGGGCCCCACGCCCTCTCACTGGGGGGGGGTCCTGTGGCACCCCCCCCCCGAGAAAAAACGTAATACGGAGGAAACAACTATGGCAACAGCGATAATCACAGGTGCTTCACAGGGTATCGGAGCTTGCATTGCGAGAAGGCTCGCGAAGGACGGCTTCGACGTAGTCATCAACCACTACCCGAGCGAGGGCGATAAGGAAAAGGCTCTCGCGGTGGCGGAGGAGTGCCGCGCATTCGGCGTAAAGGCGGAGTGTTACGCGGCGGACGTGTCCAAGTATGCGGACTGCGAGGCTATGGTGGAGCAGGTAAAGGCTGACTTCGGCACGATAGACGCGCTCGTGAACAATGCGGGTATCACCAAGGACACCCTCCTCGCGCGCATGACCGAGGACGCCTACGATGCGGTCATCGCTGTAAATCAGAAGAGCGTGTACAATATGATGAAGCTCGTCTGCAACGTTATGGGCAGACAGAAGAGCGGCAGGATCGTCAATGTTTCGTCCGTTGCGGGTCTCTACGGCAACCCCGGACAGGTCAACTATTCAGCTTCAAAGGCGGCTATAATCGGCATGACCAAGTCAGTGGCGAAGGAATACGGCAAGCGCAATATCACCTGCAACGCCGTTGCTCCGGGACTTATCCGCACGCCCATGACCGACGTCCTCTCCGACGAGCTCAAGGCGAAGATGCTCGAGGCGGTAGCTCTCAAGCGCTACGGCGAGCCCGAGGAGATAGCCTCA
This sequence comes from Ruminococcus sp., assembly GCA_030530245.1. GTDB lineage: Bacteria > Bacillota > Clostridia > Oscillospirales > Ruminococcaceae > Ruminococcus. The sequence continues at coordinate 5,656 of JAUMVH010000153.1, read as the reverse complement.
GTGGTATCCTTCCTCGTGTCCGACAACGCGAGCTACATAACAGGACAGGTCATCGAGATATCGGGCGGACTGTCAATGTGACCGCCGAGCGGGCGGAGCGCTGTTTCGCGATGATACCCTTGCGAAAGGGGAAGAACAATCTCGCGGACGGTACGCATACAGCACCGCAAGCTTAGAAATACAGAACGAAAGGAATACTTATGAGCAGAAGAGTTGTTATAACAGGCATGGGAGCTGTCACTCCCCTCGGCACAGGAGTTGAAAAATTCTGGGAGGGCGTAAAGGAAAACAGGATAGGCTTCTCCTTCATTGATAAATTCGATACCGAGCGCACAGGCGTCAGGATAGCGGGAATCGTCCGCGACTTCGACGAGGCGGCTTACTACGATGTGGCGGGCTGCTTCGACAAGAAGGAAGCCAAGCGCATGGATATGTTCACCAAGTACGCGGTCGTTGCCGCGCACGAGGCGCTCACGGACGCGGGTACGGACTTCTCCGACATCGACCCCTACAGGGCAGGCGTTATCGTCGGCTCGGGAATCGGCGGCATCGACCTCACCCTCAGCGAGTACAGCAAGTACCTCGAGAAGGGTCCGGGGCGCATATCCCCCTTCTATATCCCGATGATGATAAGCAATATGGCGGCGGGAACTATCTCGATGAAGACGGGCTTCCGCGGTGCCAACTTCGACGTAACGACGGCTTGCGCGTCCGCTACGCACTCCATTGGTGAGGCTTTCCGCAAGATAAAGGACGGCTACCTCGACGCGGCTATCGCGGGCGGTACCGAGAGCACCAACGTTGAGTTCACATACGGCGGCTTCGCCAATATGAAGGCGCTCACCAAGAGCGACGACCTCTCCCGCGCGTCGATACCCTTCGACAAGGAGAGAAACGGCTTCGTGCTCGGCGAGGGAAGCGGTATCGTCGTACTCGAGGAGTACGAGCACGCCAAGGCTCGCGGAGCCAAGATATACGCGGAGGTGGCAGGCTACGGCGCCACCTGCGACGGCTACCATATGACCTCGCCCATGCCTACGGGCGAAGCGGCGGGAATGGGTATGTCGCTCGCTATGCAGGAGGCAGGTCTCAAGCCCTCCGATGTCGACTACATCAACGCCCACGGCACGTCCACGGGTCTCAACGACAAGTACGAGACTGCCGCGATAAAGCTCGCTTTCGGCGAGGACGCATACAAGGTAAAGATAAACTCCACCAAGTCTATGACGGGACACCTTCTCGGAGCGGCAGGCGGTATAGAAGCCATCGTATGCGCCAAGACTATCGAGGAGGGGCTTATCCACGCGACTGTCGGCTATAAGGTGCCCGACGAGGAGTGCGACCTCGATTACTGCGTAAACGGCAATATACAGCAGGAGGTGCGCGCGGCGCTGTCGAATTCTCTCGGCTTCGGCGGACACAACGCGACGCTCTGCTTCAAAAAAGTTACAGACTAAGGAGAACAGAAGATGAACGAGATTTTTGGTATGACCGACCTCGACACGATAAGCAGCCTTGCGGATATCATCAACGACAAGGAGCTTTCGGAGATAACGATAACCGAGGGCGGCAGGACTATCACGATAAAGGGCAGGAAGTGTGTACCCGCGCCGCCTCCGCATATGGGTATGCCGCCCATGCCGCCGATGAATATGGGTGCTCCCGAGCCCGCGCAGGCTCCCGCTCCCGCAAAGGAGGAAAACAGCGGCAACATCGTGAAGGCTCCCATCGTGGGCACGTACTACCGCTCGCCCTCGCCCGACAAGCCGCCTTTTGTCAAGATAGGCGACAAGGTCAAGAAGGGCGACGTCATCATGATAATAGAGTCGATGAAGCTGATGAACGAGGTGCAGTCCGAATTTGACGGCACCGTCGAGCGCATACTCGTCGCCGACGGGCAGGCTGTCGAGTACGACCAGCCCATTATGATAATCAAATGAAGCCGTCGGAGCTCACCTACATCACGCAGGATATCATAGACAAGGGCACCTTCAACGTCACCTCGCCCGAGATGATGGACGAGGCGCGCCGCTACAATATGGACGTTGTCACCAACGCCGCCAAGCGCAGCCGTATGGTATTCCTGACGGGCTTGTGGCTCATCGTGCAGATACCGATGCTGATAGCTTCGGTGTGCTTGTATCTCGCGGTCGAGACGATCAGCGACAAATTTGCTTTCTCTGCGGGCGATTTCGGCGCCATAATGTCGTACGCGCGTATCGGAGCGCTGTTTCTCGGGCTCATAGCGTATCTGGGACTGTTCGGTTACTATATCATCTTCCGCTTTCAGCGCGACCCGAAGATAATGTTCCTGTGCTCGGCACCTGCCATGCTGACGACTCCGCTGGGCATTCTCATCACTATGATAAATGTGGCAGCGGCGTACATCTATGAGCACAAGGAGGAGAAATTCTCCGAGGAGGCGGGCTATCCCGCGTTCGTGCGGCTCAACGTCACTACCGTCGAGAGCGACGCCCACAGCGTGCTCGACCTCACCTATGACAGCATAAAGGAACGCACCAAGCACCGGCGCTCGGAGGGCGATGACTTCCTATGACGATACAGGACCTGAAATACATCACGCCGCTCGATATACAGGCGGCTCACCTCAACGTCACCTCCTCGGAGATGTACGCCGAGGCAAAGGACTTCAACAAGCATATGTACGCCATGCAGAAGAAGCGTTGGAGATTCCTGCGCGACTACTGGGTAATGGCGGTATTCAATGTCATCATGCTCGCACTCGGCGTGCTCACCGCGATGAGCTCGTATACATCGCTGCTGTTCAGCGTTTCGGGCGGCAGGGGACCCGTCGGGCTCGCGACGGGCGGGAATATGTGGGTCACGCTGTTTCCCGTGCCGATATACATCATACTGTTCGTGTGGCTCATCATGCTGAGGAAGATATACGATTCGCGGCTCGTTCTGCTGATAAGCGTTATACTTTTCCCCGTCAACTACGCGTTCATCATGCTCGCGATAATGAATGTGATACTCATCGGAGCCATGAACAAGGTCGACAATGAGATAAAGGACGAGGTGGGATATCCGCACTTCGTCGAGCTGACGCTCTCGTATATACGCGACGAGGAGAATGCTGAGGACGGCGGAATGGAGTCCTACAGCGAGGACGAGAGGTCCGACGACCTCGAGAGCGAGCGCAGGGAGAATCCCTTCGACAAGTACCGCACACACTGGGCGGACGGCGAGGGCTCGATGCTTGCGGATAACGACATCAGCGCGGCAATAACCGAGAAAGACTGATCGTAGGGGCGGACCCATGTGTCCGCCCCCAAAAAAAGGACACCATATGCGGGCGAACACACGGGTTCGCCCCTACAAGGATAAGGAAACACGAGTTTATAAGGAGCGATAATATGGCTGATATACTTATGAATAAGGAACAGATAATGGAGATAATCCCCCACCGCGACCCCTTCCTCCTCATCGACGAGATCTTGGATATGGAGGTAGGCGTGAAGGTGCACGCCCGCAAGTACATCAGAGAGGACGACTTCTGGTTCAAGGGTCACTTCCCCGATTACCCTGTGACTCCGGGAGTTCTCATGGTGGAGATGCTCGCGCAGGCGGGAGCCGTATGTATGCTCTCAAAGCCCGAGTTCAAGGGCAAGATAGGTCTGTTCGGCGGCATAGACAAGGCTAAGTTCCGCAGACAGGTAGTCCCCGGGGACGTGCTCGACCTTGAGGTCGAGATAATCAAGCAGAGAGGTCCCATCGGTACGGGCAAGGCTCTCGCCTCCGTCGGCGGAGAGAGAGCTGTTTCCTGCGAGATAACCTTCGTTGTAACTGACGGTGACAAGGAGCAGTAAGGAAAATCTGTAGGGGCTGGCGTCCTCGACAGCCCGCTCTAAATGTGTGAAATGGGACGCTGAGCGGGGTGTCCCCACAGCCAATTCACGGGCATAGTCCGTACAAATGGCATAGTCTGCTTTCGCGCGCGGAAGCAATTGTACTGAGATAAATGTATGTTAAGGGAACCAACTCCCTACATTTCAAAGGAGATACATTATAAATGTTCAGAAAAATACTCATCGCCAACAGAGGCGAGATAGCGGTACGTATCATCAGAGCGTGCCGCGAGCTCGGCATACGCTGTGTCACGGTGTATTCCACCGCTGACAGGACGTCCCTGCACGCGCAGATAGCCGACGAGTCGGTATGCATAGGACCTCCCGCCACGAAGGACAGCTACCTCAATATGAATGCTGTCATACAGGCGGCGCTCAACGTCGGTGCGGACGCTATCCACCCGGGATTCGGCTTCCTCTCGGAGAACGCGGAGTTCGCGCGCCTCTGCGAGAAAAACGGCATAACCTTCATCGGACCTTCCTACAAGGCGATAGAAATGCTCGGCGACAAGGCGGCTGCCAAGGAGACCATGGCGGCGGCGGGAGTTCCCGTTATTCCCGGGTCGAAGGGCGCCGTGAAGAGCCTTGCCGAGGCTAAGAAGATAGCCGAGAAGTGCGGATATCCCGTGCTCGTGAAGGCTTCCGCGGGCGGCGGCGGCAGAGGTATACGCCGCGTCGATTCGCCCAAGGACCTCGAGGCGCAGATGACTGCCGCTCAGCAGGAGGCTCTGAGCTTCTTCGGCGACGATACCGTATATATCGAGAAATTCCTCATAAATCCCCACCATGTCGAGATACAGATGATAGCCGACAGACAGGGCAACTACATCTACCTCGGCGAGCGCGACTGCTCAATGCAGAGGCGCAATCAGAAGGTGCTCGAGGAATGTCCGAGCCCTATCGTGGACTGCGAGCTGCGCAGGCAGATGGGCGAGGCGGCGGTGACTGCCGCGAAGCAGTGCGGCTACTATAACGCGGGAACGATAGAGTTCCTCGTCGACGAGAACCGCGACTTCTACTTCATGGAGATGAATACGCGCATACAGGTCGAGCACCCGATAACCGAGGAGGTAACGGGCTTCGACATCGTAAAGGCGCAGATAGAGATAGCCGCGGGGATACCGCTCCACGTTACGCAGAACGACATAAAAATGCGCGGTCACGCTATCGAGTGCCGTATCAACGCCGAGAACCCGAGCATGAACTTCCGTCCGTCTCCGGGCACTATCAACGCGCTGTACGTCCCGGGAGGTCCGGGCATACGTATCGACGGCGCGGTATATCAGGGCTACACGATAACGCCGTACTACGACTCGATGATAAGCAAGCTCATCGCTCACGGCTCCGACCGCGACGACGCTATCCGCAAGATGCGCTGGGCGCTGGCTGAGTTCATCGTCGACGGCGTGGACACGAACATCGACTTCCAGCTCGAGATAATCAAACAGCCCGAATTCCTGAGCGGAAACTACGATATAGGCTTCCTCAACAGGTTCGTGGAAAAGAACAAGAAATAAGGGGTGACATAGCAGATGTTTGACGATTTTTTCAATGTTGTTAAGCTCCGCTTCAACGGCGGCGACGAGGACGAAAAGCCCTCTTTCAAATGTCCGAGATGTCAGAGCCCTATACCTATGGATAAATACGAGGAGCTCCACAGGGTCTGCCCGAACTGCAACTACCACGGCAGACTTCCCGCCTCCGAGCGTATCGCCATAACCGTCGACAGGGGCACCTTCACCGAGCTCGACGCCGAGATGGTCAGCGGCGACCCCATCGACTTCCCC
>JAUMVH010000152.1:1427-6436 GCA_030530245.1 Ruminococcus sp. | reverse complement strand
TCTCTTCAAAACAAATTGCTTTCTTCTCTCATTATACATCTTTTCAGTGTTTTTTCTCCCCCTTCGTGTCTACTTTTATTATAGCATCAACGGCGTATTTTTAAGACGATAAGTGGCCAAATGGGAAGTTTTATAATTTGCTCGAAATCATGATGCCCCTTGAGGGACGTGGGTTCGAATCCCACCCACTGCGCCAAATCCAAATTCGGCGTTTGCCGCGTAGTTCCGCCTTTTGCGAGAGGCGGAACTATTTTACTTTGAAGGGGCTGGATATAGCGGAGCTGAGATCAGCAAGGCTACAGTAGGTAATTGCAGGATCAGGACAGCCTTCCACCTTGATAACGGAAAGCCTGTATACCTTGAGATATCTGCCTATGAAAGACCTGACGCGAAGAAGAGATGCGGCGTAGATCTGTTTGACAGCTGGCAGTACACAGGAGTTATCGACTATCTGCACTACATCACAGATGATGAGCCTAACGATGACTGTAACAGGCATAGAGTGCGCGATCTGCCAGCCAAAGAGCATGACGGTATCGAGTATTCTGAAAGATCTATCTGCAACTTGGTGAATAGCCTTGGAGCAAGCTTCGATACTATCAAGGTAGTTCCAGATCTCGGAGGCTACAGAGTCTTCCCCGAAAAGAACTCCTGCAAAGGTACAGAAGGTTACTTCTACGGAGACCAGTTTGAGTTAGAACCTGAGCTTGTTGAAAAGAGAGAACAGGTCTATAAGTATTTCTATCACCTTGAGAGGTCAGAAGGCAAGAAGTAACCCAACTTCTCGTTGTGGGTAGATGAAGCTGACAAGAACGTGCTTCATCTGCTGAGACACTTTAGCGGAACATTCAAGACAGCACACAACACGCATTGGATCATCAGGATTGATGAGAAAGATGTCGAGAATGGCAGGAGCTGGACCATGAAAGAAGCTGTTCTTGGTAAATGCGGCTGCTGATTGTGAAAGATTTCTGCTCATTTTGCTTGATTTGTTCTGCCGAATGTGGTATAATCGAGGATGAGACAGAATGAAACATAAATGTACTATTTGGAATTACGGAACAGTATTCCTGCGTCCCATAATTTTCGGAGACTCGATGTGTATCCTCTGAGGCGACAAAATATTACTTCAACTGAGGAAATGACATAACCAAGAGAAGGGAAAAACTGAAATGGAACTGGAAGATTTTTTTAGAAGCTATATCGAAACAGAAGAGGAGCCTGTCGTCATATGCGACCTCGACTTCCGTATAATTTACATGAACAGGGCTTCCGCCGTCGCTAACGAGAGATTCGGCGGCTATGATCTGATCGGGAAGTCGCTCAATACCTTCATGGACCTCGAAACGCAGAGCAAAATAAATATGGTGGTCGAGTGGTTCAAGGAGAGCAAGGACAACAATATCACCTTTGCCCTCAGAGAGAACGACAACAATACCGACGCCTACATCGCCGCCCTCAGGGACAGGGACGGCAATCTCATCGGCTTCTGCAACAAGAGACGCTGCCGCACTCCCGACGACTCCGAGCCGTATGAGGTAGTGTGATATCGTTACAATTGTAACAGAGAAAGTGACCTTCGGCACCTTGTACATAACCTCCCCGTTTGCTATAATATAGAAAAACAACACGGAGGGTGTTACCATGAAAAAAAGGATCAACATAGAGTACGCTGTAAACGCTGTTATTTCGGGACTGCTGACTGTAGCGGGATTAATCGTTACCGTCATCGGCTCGTGCGGTATCGCTGAACTCAGCGCCGAGATGGACAAGACTATGGGGAGCAGCACAAGCGACCTCGGCACTATCATCAACACGCTGTTCGTAGGTCCGCTCATCGGCATTGCCATGGGTATTGTCTTCATACTGATGATAATCCTCGGCATTATCCCGGCAGGCGTGGGGATAATCACGGCTTCGCTCTCGTCTGTCGCGAGATTCACCTACACCGAGGGCGGTACCACCGTAACAAAGGGCTACAAGGCTCTGATGATAGCAAATTACTGCGTAATGGGTGCTTTCACGCTGATATACGCTGCTGGCGGATTGCTTCTGACGCTCGGTACTTTTATCGAAAACCTCAATTAAGGTAAAAGGTAATAGGAGGTCACTTCCATGAAAAACGATAAGCTCAGAATGAACGTTGACTTCGTTATAAACATTGTTGTTGCAGCATTTTGCGTTCTGACGGGTCTGCTCGTCATCGGGTCGGGCATATATACCTGCTTCTTCCTTGGCAAGGGCTTCGAGCTCCTTGATTTCGATAACGAATACTCGAGAGCCTTCTCGTTCATTATTCTACCGTTTCTCATTGTCATTTACATCATGCTCTTTGGCGGTATAATAGTGGCAGGCTTTATCCCGACGTCAATAGGGGTCATCATAGGCGCGCTGAGCTCCATAGCAAGGTTTTCCTATACCGAGCACGGCACTGTCGTTACAAAGCCCTACAAGACGCTGATGACCACGTCATACATCACATCGGGAGCTACAGCTGCGTTATATCTCGTCGGATTCATCCTGATCATCGGAATGGGTCTGCTGAGCCTGTTAAGCCCATAAACTGAAAGGAAACATATATGTTTAAACTACTCAAGACTGACAATAAGGCGCGCCGCGGCGTTGTTGAGACCGTGCACGGCAGCTTTCAGACACCGTGCTTCATGAACGTGGGTACTGCTGCCGCGATAAAGGGCGGTATTTCCTCCGTAGACCTGCGCGAGCTCAAGACGCAGGTGGAGCTCTGCAACACCTACCACCTCCACCTGCGCCCCGGCGATAAGGTCGTGAAGGAGATGGGCGGTCTGCACAAGTTCATGAACTGGGACAAGCCTATCCTCACCGACAGCGGCGGATTTCAGGTGTTCTCGCTCGCTCAGCTCCGCCGTATCAAGGAGGAGGGCGTGTACTTCGCCTCGCATATCGACGGGCACCGTATTTTTATGGGTCCCGAGGAGAGTATGCAGATACAGTCCAACCTCGGCTCGACCATCGCGATGGCGTTCGACGAGTGCGTGGAAAATCCAGCGACGTATGAGTACGCGGCGAAGTCCATCGAGCGCACCACGCGCTGGCTCTACCGCTGCAAGGACGAGATGGAGCGTCTCAACAGCCTCCACGACACCATAAACAAGAAACAGATGCTTTTCGGCATTAATCAGGGCTCGACCTACGATGACCTGCGCATCAAGCACATGGAGGATATAGCCAAGCTCGACCTCGACGGCTATGCTATCGGCGGACTGGCGGTCGGCGAATCGACCTCCGAGATGTACAGGATAATCGACGTGGTCGAACCCTTTATGCCTGTTCATAAGCCGCGCTACCTCATGGGAGTCGGCACTCCCTCGAATATCATCGAGGCTGTCGCACGCGGAGTCGATATGTTCGACTGCGTTATGCCGAGCCGTAACGCCCGCCATGCCACAGTTTTCACGTGGAGCGGCATCATGCACCTCGGCAACAAGTGCTACGAGACCGACCCCCGCCCCGTCGACGAGGAGTGCGACTGCCCGACGTGCAAAAACTTCTCGCGCGCCTACATCCGCCACCTCTTCAAGGCGAACGAGCAGCTCGCGGGACGTCTCGCAGTGCAGCACAACCTCTACTTCTACAACACGCTCACCGAGAAGATACGCGAGGCTATCGACGAGGACAGGTTCGAGGAGTTCCGCGGACGCTACTCGCGCACCCTCGCCACACTGATGAAATAAACGGAGAATCTGATGATACTTGCAATTTTTGACCTTGACGGCACTATCGCCGATACCATAGCCGACCTCGGCGACGCCACCAACTACGGGCTCCGCGTGCTCGGTCACCCCGAACACGACTATGAGCAGTACAAGAAAATGGTCGGCAACGGCGCGCCTGTGCTGTGTCAGCGGGCTCTGCCCGAGGGCTTCAAGCACGAGGCGGACAGGCTCCACGAGCTATTCCGCGAATACTACGCCGAGCACTACCTCGACAAGACAGCGCTCTACGACGGCATAAAAGAGGCTCTGTACGAGCTCAGAGATGAGGACGTAAAACTCACAGTCGCTACCAACAAGCCACAGGACTTTGCGCGCGATATCGTGAAGGCGCTGCTCCCCGATGTGGGATTTGAAGCCGTTTTGGGCGGTACTGCGGAGCGTCCGAAAAAACCCGACAGAGCCATTATCGACGAGGTGCTCGATTGCTGTAACGAGGGGCACCATTTCATTGGAAGATGTGCGCCTGACTGCGTGATTGACGAACATCGCAACAAAATTGAAACCGTATATATGATAGGCGACAGCAACGTCGACATTCAGACCGCCAAGAACGCAGAGCTTTACTCTATCGGCTGTGCGTGGGGATTCCGCGGAAGGGACGAGCTCGTTACCGCAGGTGCCGACTTCATCGCCGAGACTCCCGCCGATATTCCGAGTATCATACTGGGGTGACTTTATGAGACAACTTACCGAAGAACAGCTTGTGCGCAGTATCGCCGAGCAGACCGAGCGCTCCGCCGCTGTGATAGGACAGACCGACCTCACGCGGAAGGACTTCGACCCGACGGCGGTCATCGTATCGAGCCTTTCAAATATATTCGATTCCGCACTCGTTGTCCTCGCGCTCGAGGACGAATCCAACGACCGCGACGAGTGCTACAGGAGCGCGGGCAAGCTCGTTATATCCTCCCCTGCCGTGAGCTCCGAGCAGAAGGACTTCATCAGGCGTATCAACGCCTTCCGCGGCGATATGTCGCTCGATTCCGAGAGCGGCGGGAGCTTTGACAGCGCGCGCTGTCTCGACTTCCTCAACTCCTACGACTGCTTCATGTACCAGTTCTATCAGAAGAGCGGCACGGTGAAGCGTATGAAGTCCGAGGGAGCCCTCGATTCGGGCTTTGTGAGCTTCCATAATATCCTCGAAAAGCTCATAAAAAAGGATATGCTCGCTTCAAAGAGCAGCGCGGGCGGCTCCGATATCGCGGCAAAGCTCGATACAGTTATCGGACTCCTGAGCCGTATCGCCGACGAAAA
>JAUMVH010000152.1:0-1417 GCA_030530245.1 Ruminococcus sp. | reverse complement strand
AGGGTCGACGAGCTCAGCCGCAGGCTCGACAGGATAGCGGCGGAAAAGAGTGGTGCCGATGAATGAGATGAACAACAGCGCGAATGCTGCGGTCTACACGCCCGAGCAGGCGGAGGCGCTCGAGGAGCATATCACCGAGCATTTCGGCGACTTCCCGAAGGTATTCCGCGATAATTCTCCCAGTGACGTAAAGGTCGACATCGCGGTGATACCTCCCGACGACGACAGGTACTTCGTCACGCTCGTGACTATGGGGCTCGGCGCATATCGAATGAGACTGCCGAAGGAGCTCCGCACACAGAAGCTCGACCGTGCTGAGCTCGTGCTGTGCCTGCCCGCGAACTGGGACTTCGATACAGAAAATCCCCACACGATGTGGCCTGTGGAGCTCCTCAACAGGATAGCCCACCTCCCCGTGCGTCACCGCTCGTGGATAGGCTGGGGACACTCGGTCGACTACAGCAAGCCCTTCACCGAGGATACCGACCTCAGCGCTGTGCTCCTGCTCTCGCCGTCGTTCGGCAGAGAAGCTGCGGTGTGCCGTCTACCCGACGGCGAGGCGGTCAACTTCTATCAGGTGATACCGCTCTACGACATCGAGATGCGCTACAAGATAGACCACGGCACGGACGCTCTCCTCGACCGCTTCGGGGACGACCTCGACCCCGTCGTCGACCTCGACCGCCGCCCCGTTGTCGACTCCTCGACCTTTGAGCTGATAGACCGCGTCGACGACCACGCCTGTAAAATTGAGGAAAAACAGCTCGATATCAGCGAGATAAACGGTGCCAACCACATCGCGATGTTCCTGCGCTGGTGCATCGACCGCGACCTCATCGACGAGGAGTTCAAGGACTTCTTCGCGGACGAGCTCGATATACGGCGGTTTATCATAAATTCGCTCAGCGGCGAGCTCACCAAGGAGATACTCAGTGAGGAGGGCAAGGCTTTTGCCTCCTTCTACTACGATTTCTACGCCGACGCCGACTCCCCCTGCTACCCCGAGGACGTCGACAGGGTCGCACTCGAATACTTCGGCAAGGAGAAGTACGAATGCGAGGAATTCGCTGACGAAGCCTACCTCTTCCTCCCCTACGGAGACGAATACTACGGGCGCATAAGCACCTATATCAGCAAAAACTACCGCATTTTCCGCGGGAATGCCTGAAAACACGCCGATTTGACCTGCCCAAGACGCAAGAATATCAGAGGCAAGAATCATACTTGCTTCCCTCCTCTGTCAGCACGTTTATCACCCGATTTTCGCGCTTATCTTGTTTGGGTATTGACAAATCGGCGCTTTTGTAGTAAAATGTATTTATATGTATTTCAAATTACGAGCATATGCAAAATATTGTAAAGGCGGTAATCATTCAAATGGGTCTTTTTAAAAGCATTTTCGGCGCTAACGCTTACT
>JAUMVH010000151.1 GCA_030530245.1 Ruminococcus sp. | reverse complement strand
GGAAGATATCGGAGGCGTAGTAGGCGTCGCCGTTCGGGTGCACGTGGAAATATACTGTGTTTATCCCCTGCTCGGCGGCTTCGGACAGGAGCACGGAAAGCTCCGCACGGTATTCGCTCTCGGATTTGCCCTGCAATATGTCCGCGAACCTCATATACGGTATCCACAGCGCTGTCTGATTCGTGTAATTCAGCGGTATATAGCCGCTTATCCCGCTTTCGGGAGCGCTGCTCTCGCTCGTGAGCGGCGTGTCCGATACGGGCGGCGTTTCGCTTGTCTGCGGCGTGCAGCCTGTTAGCAGCAGTGCCGCAAGAAGTAATATCAGCTTTTTCATCTTGTCCCTCCCTGTGATATGATATGCGGCGGGCGGGAAGATTATTATTAAGGTCGGTGATACGATGTTCACAAGAAAAATCGCTGCACTCATTTCGGCTGCCCTCATGCTGACAGTTGTAGGGTGCGATAAAAACGAGCCACCGCCGCCTCCCCCTTCCGAGAGCGTCGGGACTGCCGCTCCTCCTGCCGAGGTGACAGGGCTCGAGGTGACGTTTTTCGATGTCGGCAAGGCTGACGCGATGGTGCTGCTCAGCGAGAACAGCACTGTCATCATCGACTGCGGCGAGAAGGGCGACGCCAAGCAGATAGTGAAGTTCCTCGAGGAGCGCGGGCGCGATACGGTAGACTACCTCATTCTCACCCACTACGACAAGGACCACGTCGGCGGAGCAGGCAAGGTCATCAGGAGCCTTGACGTCAAAAACGTACTCGGTCCCGACCACGAGCAGCAGAGCGATGAGGTCGACAAGTACATCGCCGCGCTGAACGAGAAGGAGCTCACTCCGCAGCTCCTGACCGAGGACATCAGCTTCACGCTCGACGGCATGGATTTCACGGTCGATGCTCCCGATAAGACGAATTACGGCGTGAACGACGACAACGACTTCTCGCTCGTGACGAAGGTCGTGCACGGCGAAAATACGCTGATTTTTGCAGGAGACGCCATGGAGCAGAGACTCAATGAGGTCATGGGCATAGGTGACTGCGATCTGCTGAAGGTGCCGTATCACGGGCGTAAGTTAGCCAACTTCGGTGACTTCCTCGACGCTGTGACTCCCGAATACGCGGTAGTCTGCACCTCAAAGGAGGAATTCGCGGGCACGATACAAAAGCAGATGATAAAGCGCGATATAACCTATTTTTCGACCTGCTTCAACGGCAGGATAACCGCAGTCAGCGACGGAAAATCGCTGACTGTGACTCCCGAAAAGGGCGTATGATGACCAAGGGCAGACAGGGTGACACCTCTCTGCCCTTATTTTTTGCAAAAATATCCGCTTTTTCCTTGACTTGAAGCCTGAAAAATGGTAGAATAATAGTATATATGTTTAAGAAGGTGTTGTTTTTGAAGGTTATCCTTTTGGCACATACGCCCGAGCCCGAAAAGGTGGTCGCTACTGCCGCCAAGCTCTGCTACTCCAGCAGCGATATAGGCTCCCTTATGGACGGTCTTACCGAGGAGAAGACCGCGGGATTCATAGAAATGCTCGCTTCTATCGGTCACGAGAGCGTAATGGAGCACACGACCTTTACCTTCGGTATCGAGGGTATCTCGCGAGCGTGCTCGCACCAGCTCGTCCGTCACCGTATAGCTTCATACAGTCAGAAAAGTCAGCGCTATGTCAACGAGAACGGCTTCGAGTTCATCACTCCGCCCGAGATAGAGGCTCTGCCCGAGGCTAAGGCGGAGTTCGACCGCACGATGGAGGAGCTCACCAAGAGCTACGAAAAGATAGCCGACCTCCTCACCGCGAGCCATACCGCCCGCTTCATCGGCGAGGGCATGGACGAGAAGTCTGCCGCTTCCAAGGCGCGCAAGCTCGCCAATGAGGACGCGCGCTTCATTCTGCCGAACGCCTGCGAGACCAAGATAGTCGTGACTATGAACGTCCGTTCGCTGTTCAACTTCTTCGAGCACAGGTGCTGTAACCGCGCTCAGTGGGAGATAAGAGCCGTTGCGGAGGAAATGCTCAGGCTCTGTCTCGAGGTCGCGCCGCACATCTTCGCGTATACGGGTCCGTCGTGCGTTGCAACAGGCAAGTGTCCCGAGGGCAAGATGAGCTGCGGCAAGATGAAAGAGGTGCAGGCTCACTACAAGGCTCTCGCGGGAAAGGCGGAGGCTTGAATGCTCGAATTCAGAGAGATAGACATTTCAGATAAAGACAGGATAAACCGCGCACTTGCGCAGTCAGACTTCATGGGGTGCGAGTACTCGTTCGCGAACAACCTCGCATGGCGGCGGCTCAATAACTCCAAGATAGCCTTCTACAAGGACTTCTACATCTGCGCCTCATTCAACGACGGGAGTAGGGCTCCCTGCTATATGCTCCCCGCAGGCGCGGGCGATCACCGCGAGGTCATAACCGAACTGCGGCGGCACTCCGAGGGCCTCGGCTTCCCGCTTGTGATGTTCGGCTTCACCGAGAGAACGCTGCCGCTCCTTGACGAGCTCTTCCCCGATGAGTTCACCGCCGAGCTTGACCGCGACGACTCCGACTACATCTACCTTCGCACTGATCTTGCAGAGCTCGCGGGGAAAAAATACCACGCCAAGAGGAACCACCTTGCGAGGTTTAATGAGCTCGACTACGAATACTCCCCTATCACCGAGCGGGACTTCGACGACTGCATACTTTTTGCGACAGAGCAGTACAATTCAAGCGATAAGTCCGACCACTCGTTCATCGCCGAGCAGTTTGCGATAAATACCTATTTCTCGCACTTTGAGGAGCTCGGGCTGAAGGGCGGCATCATTCGTATCGGCGGTAAGGTCTGCGCTATGACAATCGGTGAGCACCTCAACAGCGAGACCTTCTGCGTCCATATCGAGAAGGCGGACACTTCCCATAACGGCATTTACGCAGGCATAAACAACCTCTTCGTGCGCTCAGCAACGGAGGGTCACAAATACATCAACCGTGAGGAAGACCTCGGGCTCGAGGGGCTGCGCAAGGCGAAGCTCTCGTACAATCCCGCGTTCATACTGAACAAGTACGAGGTCGTATTCAAATAAGGGGCGAATTCCCGTAGAGAAAGGATATTACTATGATATACGTTTTTCTTGCAAACGGCTTTGAAGAGATCGAAGCTCTGACACCTGTCGACCTGCTCAGACGCGCAGGCAAGCAGGTAATAACCGTCGGCGTCGGTGACAGCGTTATCGTCGGCTCGCACGGTATCCCCGTTGTGCCCGATACCATTGCTCAGGAAGCCATTCTCGGCGACGAGCTCGAGATGATAGTTCTCCCCGGAGGTATGCCGGGTACGCTCAACCTCGAGGGCTCACCATATGTGCAGGCGGCTATCGACTACTGCATGGAGAAGAACATCACTATCGGCGCGATATGTGCGGCTCCGTCGATACTCGGACACAAGGGCCTGCTCAAGGGTAAGACCGCTGTCTGCTATGAGGGCTTCGAGGAGCAGCTCGATGGCGCGACTATCGGCGACACCTCTGTCGTTGCAGACGGCAATATCGTGACTGCACGCGGCGCGGGAGTTGCTACACAGTTCGGACTCAAGCTCGTTGAGGTCGCTGTTTCCAAGGCTGAGAGCGACCGCCTGTTCAGCGCCATAATGTGCGAGAAATAATGCAGGACAAGAAAGAGCTTCGCAGGCACTTCTCGGCGCTGCGGAAAAAGGCTAAGACACTATTGAAGGATATGACCATAACGAAGAGCGTGCTTTCAATCAGCGAATTATCGGACGCCGATACCGTGCTGCTTTTCGCCTCGTTCGGCTCGGAGCCGAATACGTGGGAGCTTGCGAACGAGCTTATGAAAAATGGCAAGACGGTCGCTTTTCCTCGCTGTAAAGACGAGGGAGTGATGACCTTTCATGTAGTCAATGACCTCTCACTGCTCCGAGACGGAGATGTCGGCAGATACGGCATCTGCGAGCCCGACGGCTCCCTGCCCTGCCCCGATATCACCGAGAGGACGGTGTGTATAGTTCCCGGGCTTGCGTTCACCGAGGACGGCGGACGGCTCGGCTACGGCGGAGGCTACTACGACCGCTTCCTTGCCGAATATCCCGATATCTGCACCATCGCGCTTGCTTATGAAGCTGTTATAACTGACAGTCTGCCCCTGTCGGAGCATGACGTTAAAATAAATCAAATCGTGACCGAAGAAAGGACGGTGCTCTGTAATGAGTGATAACAGAGACGCTATCAATGATATTTTAAATGAGCTGGACAGGAAAAATGACCAGCCTGCGGAGACTCCCGCGCAGCACGAGATCGAGCCCGAGCCCGAGCCTGTACGTGAGGCTCCTCAGCCGAGTGCTGAGCCCGAATACGTGCGCGAGCAGCCCGCTCCCGCTCCTGTTCAGCCGCCGCTGTACGGACAGGCTCCGAATGCGGCTTACCCGTATCAGGGTGCTCCACAGCGTATGAGCGGAGCTCCCCAGCAGCACAAGAAAAAGCGCAAGAAGAAAAAGAGACAGAGCAGCCGACTCCCGGGCGTTATCATCTATACGACGTTCATATTCGGCGTTTCCATAATCCTTTCCCTTGTCATAATAAGCTTCGGCAAGGATATGCTCGGTATCGGAAAGAGCGACAAGACTCAGCTCGTCGTTATCCCCGACGGAGCGAGCACTCAGGATATATCGGTACTCCTTGAAGAAGAGGGCATTATAAGGTCGCCCAAGGCGTTTCAGTTCTTCACAAGACTCAGGGACGACAACAACTACTACATCGCGGGTCAGCACTTCCTGCGCCCGAATATGGCGTATGAGGCTATAATCGACGAGCTCACGAAAATACCTACCGAGGAAAAGGGCGAGTCCATTCAGGTCACATTCCCCGAGGGCATCACGCTCATCGACGCCGCTCAGATATTGCAGGACGAGGGCGTCTGCGACTCGCAGGACTTCATATTCTACTTCAACTCGGGCGGTTTCGGCTTCGAGTTCGAGGACCAGCTCCCGCTCGACTCGACTATGAAGTTCGAGAAGATGGAGGGCTATCTCTTCCCCGATACGTACTACTTCTACCAGAACAGCGAACCCGAAGAGGTCTGCCAGAAGATATACTACAATTTCAATCAGAAGATGACTCCCGAGCGCAATAAGAAGATGAAGGACTGCAACCTTTCACTCGACCAGCTCATAACATTTGCTTCCATCGTTCAGAAGGAGGCACCAACAACTGAGGATATGGAAATGGTAGCGTCTGTATTCTGGAACCGCCTCGAGCACTCAGACGAGTTCCCCAGGCTCGAATCCGACCCGACGAGCAACTACGCAAAGGATGTAGTCCGTCCGAATATGGAATATTTCGACGAGGCATTCGTCAGCGCATACGATACCTACAAGACAACGGGTCTTCCTTCGGGTGCGATATGCAACCCCGGTGTCGAGGCTATCGACGCTGTTCTCGCACATAAGCCCAGCGATTACTATTACTTCTGTGCAAACATTTATACCAAGGAGACATTCTTCGCGGAAGATCTCGACCAGCACAACGCTAATCTTGCTGAGAGAGACCGTCAGTATGAGGAAATGAAGAATGCTGAAAATGAGGAATAAGGAGACTGTATGAACAAGCTTGAAGTCCTCGCTCCTGCGGGAGACGAGGAGAGACTTGCGGCGGCGCTGAATTACGGCGCCGATGCGGTCTATCTCGGACGCAAACAGTTCGGTATGCGCTCCTCACCTATGAATTTCGAGTTTGAGCAGCTTGTTAAGGCTGTGGAGCAGGCTCATGCGAAGGGCGTGAAGGTGTACCTCACCTGCAATACCCTCCCCCGCAACAACGAGATACCCTTCTTTGAGCGCTTTGTCAGGGAAGCTGTCGAGGCTAAGGTGGACGCGCTTATCGTCGCGGATATAGGTCTGCTCATGCTCATAAAGAAGTACGCTCCCGATATGGAGATACATATTTCCACGCAGACAGGCATTGTCAACTACGTGACCGCGAATGAGCTCTACAATATGGGCGCGAAGAGAGTCGTACTCGCGAGAGAGCTTTCCCTCGACGAGATAGCCGAGATCCGCGCCAAGACGAGCTCCGACCTCGACATAGAGTGCTTCGTTCACGGAGCTATGTGCGTGTCGTTCTCGGGAAGGTGCCTGCTCTCGCAGTATCTCGTCGGCCGCGACGCCAATCGCGGCGAATGTGCTCAGCCTTGCCGCTGGAGCTACCATCTCGTAGAGGAGAAGCGTCCGAACGAGTTCTACCCGATATACGAGGATGAAAAGGGCACATATATCCTCAACGCGAAGGATATGTGCATGATAGAGCATATCGACAAGCTCGCTGAGGCGGGCGTGTACAGCCTCAAGATAGAGGGGCGCGCGAAGTCCGCGTACTACGTCACCGTTGTCACAAACGCCTACAGGCTCGCTGTGGACGAATACTACAAAGACCCGTACAATTTCAAGCTCCCCGACTGGA